>JAQTSP010000156.1 GCA_028711205.1 Eubacteriales bacterium
CGTGTTGACAGTCCCTGCGCGTTTTGCCGATTCGTCCATGTTATCAAGATGTGTCATGATATCAATCATGAACGGCGTTGTGACGTTGAATCCGGAAAATTCTGATCTCAGCACGGGCAGTGCTGTCAAAAATTTATCTTTCGTCGCGGGAAAAGGCATTTAAACCGCCGGGACATCAAGCTCTTCAAATATCGCGTTATATATCTGCGGAGAAGGAGATTTTGATATTTTCTCACCGAACAATCCGTATGTCTTATATTCAACCATGCTCATCCGTCCACCTTCTGTATGATATCTTCAAGCCCTGAATTCATTCTACCATAAAATAAACTAAAATCACACCCCAAAAAGCCATAGCTTTTCGGAGACCCCGTGATAAAACGCCGCGATATCTAAAATAGCAAAAGGCAGATGTAATACCATCTGCCTTCCGTTTCATTAATGTATTTCACATATCGTTCAGATTACCAATCGTGACCTCTAAGTTGTATTCCTCACCGTCTCTCCAGACCGTTATATCGATAACATCGCCGACATGATGCAAATAAATGATCATCGTGAGTTCTTCAACCGTTTTGACCGGTGTCCCTTCCATGGTTGTGATAATGTCGGATGGTTCAATCCCGGCAAGGTCTGCCGGCCCGCCTTCGACAATGTCCACAACGGTCACGCCCTCTGGCGCGCCGCTGGGATTATAATAGTTCGTCTCATCGACCAGACAGGATATGCCGATACCCGGGCGTTCAATGCTTCCCTCGCTGATCAGCTGTTCGATGATCGGAATTGCGGAGGTGATCGGGATGGCAAATCCGATCCCTTCCGTACTGATCGACTGGCCGTAATCGTCATATCCCGCGATATAGCTCTTAAGCGTATTGATGCCAATCACTTCGCCGTCCATGTTGATGAGCGGGCCGCCGCTGTTTCCGGGATTGATCGCCGCGTCCGTTTGTATGTATTCCTGCGTATATCCGTCGGAATTCAACGCTCTGTTCAGGCCGCTGATAATACCCGATGTCACAGTGCCCGGGAGCTCAAGCCCCAACGGATTACCGATTGCAACGACCGCTTCTCCCACCTGCAAAGTATCCGAATCGCCAAGCGGCAAGGTATCAAGCCCGGCCGCGTCGATCTTGATCACAGCGATATCCGTGGTCACATCAACTCCTATAACGGCCGCATCATATTCTTTACCATCCTCCAGCATCACGGTAATTGAATCGCTGCCCGTGATTACGTGATTGTTTGTGACGATATATCCGTCTTTTGATATAACAAACCCCGTACCGTCATATTCGAGCCCGTCTTCGGTTAACAACACCTCTGTCATATCCTGGCTTATACTCACGGTCACGCGGACGACTGCAGGGCAGGCATCTTTTGCAATATCAACAATGTCCGCGGTGAATGCCGGTATGATCACATACGCCGTCACAATGCCGCCGAGAATAACACAGATAAGCATCAGAAAGACGGTGAAACCACCTCTGCCGCTTTTCACCGTTTTATTCATATCCTGCTGTTTTGGGTACGCATCATATTCGTAATAACCGCCGCCCTGGTGTGCGTCGTCCGATTGATTCATGCCTTGCGCCTGCGTGTTCATATGATCGCTCTGTTCGTTGTTTTCGTTCTCCGATGTGGATTGCCCGTAATCATTCGTATCCATTCATTCCTCCGCATATAATATTCAATTGCTTCCAATTGCTATTACTTCGATCTGGTTTTATCCGTTTTTCCGAAAGCAGACTTTGTCAATGTAAATGTAAATGTTGTCCCTTTCCCTTCCGCTGACTGCAAATGTATTTTCTCTCCATGCTGCGTTATGATGCGTTTCACGATGGACAGCCCGATGCCTGTGCCCGGCGTATTCCTGCTATGTGATTTGTCCACCTTGTAAAAACGCTCAAATATGTACGGCTGCTCCTCAAGAGGTATACCCTCGCCCGTATCCGCAATGTTGACATAGACCTTGTTATCGATACTGTGCGTCCATATTTTGAGTTCACCGCCGTCATACGAAAACTTGACCGCGTTGTCGATAAGATTCGTGATCACCTGGGATATGCGTCCTTCGTCCGCCCAGACAAGCATCTTTTCTTCGCCCAACTGTATGTTGACCATCAGGTGCTTTTCCTCGATGCGCTGTTCAAGCATAATGATGCACCGCCGCAACAGCTCGTTGATATCAAATTCGCTGATCTCTATCGGGAACTGTCCCGATTCTATCTTCGCGAGACTCAGCAGATCGGATATCAGCGTATTCATGCGTTTTGTCTCGCCAAGCACGATCTCAAGGTATTTATCACGGTCCTCTTCTTCAATCGCCCGGTCCAGCATGCCCTGTATAAATCCCTGAACAGAGGCAAGCGGGGACCGGAGCTCATGCGATACGTTTGCGATAAACGTATTCCGAAGGCCGTCCTGAAGCTTTAACTCATCCGCCATTTTATTGAACGATTCGGCGAGTTCGCCGATCTCATCCCTTGTCTTTGGTTTGACACGCCAGTCAAGGTTGCCGCGTGCCAGCTCCGCGGAAGCATGCGAAATTTCTTTTATCGGCTTAACGATGTGCCTTGCCAGTATGAGCACCAGCACCGACGCGAAAAGAACGGAGATGAGCAGCGGAAAAAGCACCTGTATAAATATCGAGTTTATACCTACGTTGAAATCGTTGACCTCCCTGTGCACGACGATCGCGCCAACGATCGTACCGTCGATCGTCAGCGGTATCGCGACAGACATCACGGCGCCTTTAAAAGAGCTGTCCACATTTGACACCTGTCTTGCGAAGTTTCCCTGCTGCGTCTCCTCTAAAAACGTCTGTGTGCTTTTTGACGAAAACGTCTCTTCTATCTCGCCTTTTTCCTCGGGATCCGCGATCATATATACTGTCCCCAGGCTGCTGATCAGCCAGATGACAGTCCCTTCCGCGTCCGCTTTCTCCATGAGCCTTGCCCCGAACTCATCATAAGACATTCTCCCGTAATAGTTTTCGGTCGCCCATTCGTTGATCTCCTGCGCGTTGACGATCATCGTGTCCATTTGAGAATTAAGAAAGTCGTTTTTCAACGTCTCAAAGAAGATACCGCCCACCAGTGTAAGCGCCATGACGATGATCAAAAGATAAACAAAAAGCATGCGGAAAAAGAGAGACTTCCCCATCATCTGACCTCAAATTTATAGCCCACGCCCCAAACTGTTTTGATCTCCCAGTTTTTGCCCTGGTCAAAGAGTTTTTTTCTCAGCCGTTTGATATGCACATCCACCGTTCTTGAATCTCCGAAAAACTCGAAATCCCACACCTGCTGCAAAAGCTGTTCTCGTGTAAACACCTTGTTGGGATGCGACGCGAGAAATGACAACAGTTCGATTTCTTTTGGCGGCATCTCAACAATCTCGTTTTTATACAAAACGGTATAATTGGACATGTTGATGATCAGCTCATCATATACGATCTCGGTGTTTTCTTCCTCCTGTTTATTGGCCCTTCTTGTGACCGCCTTGACGCGCGCGATAAATTCTTTCGGGTCAAATGGCTTGACAATATAGTCGTCGGCACCAAGCTCGAGGCCCAGCACCTTATCGAACGTCTCGCCCTTTGCGGTCAGCATGATCACAGGTACAGCGCTCGTTTTGCGGATATGCTTCAGTACATCCCATCCGTCTTTTCTCGGCATCATGATATCAAGCACGATCAGCTCGGGCACCTCGCGTTCAAATGCGTCGATTCCCGCCTGCCCGTCATAAGCCAGCGTTACCGTATACCCTTCCTTTTGCAGATAGAGCTTTATGACCTCACATATGTTCTTATCATCATCAATCACTAAAATGTGTTTATCCATCGTCTTCACCCCTTTTTAGTATTATAGACCAGAGTCTAAAATAAACAAATAATTGACAAGATATTTCATCAATTATTCATAAAAGGTTCATACTTCCGTGACGTCTATACCGTTCTTTTTCAGCAGCGCACTCGTAACGCCGTCTCCTTTTTTGAGCGTCCTTGAGAATGTGCCGTCATATATGGCGCCGCATCCGCACGACGGGCTTTTCGCTTTCATATAAGCACGGCGCGCGCCGCATTTCTTTGCCGCCGCAAGCGTCTTCCTCGCGCCGTCGATAAACTCTTTTGTCCTGTCGCTGCCGTCACGGCCCAAAACCATGGCACTTCCCAAAAGCACATCCCCGCCGTCTCCTCCAACGATCTCCGACGGGCATCTTGGTATGGGCAGACGGGCCATGCACTCCGGGCAGACGGCCTTGACTTCGCCCCGCTCAACCATCTCTTTTATTTTCGGGTCCTCTCTCGACTCGCCGTCATACCGGCACTTTTTTCCGGCCAGGCACGCGCTTGCAATATCCATAACCCTTACCTCACTATGACTTTATCGTGACGATGGTTACTCCGGATTCACCTTCGCCAAACCGGCCCTGGCGGAATGCGTCCACATGGGGATTCGTTTTCAGAAAATCACGTATACCTGCGCGCAGTACGCCCGTGCCTTTGCCGTGTATGACCATGACCTCCGTCTGGCCTGAAAGAAACGCCTCGTCAAGATACTTGTCCGTCTTGAGAACCGCTTCGTCAAGCGAAAGCCCGCGCACGTCGATCTCGATGCTTGCCGTCACATCCGTTCTTTTAAATCCGCCGGTGCGCATGGGTTTATTTACTTCCTTCTCGGCAGGCTCCACCTCGTCAAGTGCCACAGACATCTTGATCGCGCCCGCCTGCACATACACCTTGCCGTCTTTGGGTTCCTTTAATACGACCGCTTTTACACCATGGCCGGTCAGCATGACCGTGTCGCCGGCAGCGATATCCCCGGGCTTAACAACGCTTCTTTTGGCCTGCTTTTTACGAAGGCTGCCCGCCTTCTCGTTGATTTTATCCGAAATCATTTTCCGTGCCGCGTTGATATCCTCCTGTCGTGTGGCCCCGGCGCGCTTGAGTTCGCTGATAACGCGCTCCGCCTCGTCCCGCGCTTCTTTTAATATATCAAGCGCTTTTTCGTTGGCTTTATCAATAATCCTGCCGCTCTTTTCCTTCGCCTTTTGCAGTTCGGTGTCCGATCTATCCATGATCGATTGGGCTGTGCGCCGGAAGTTTTCTGCCTGCTGCTGCTTTTTTTGCGCGATCTCTCTTTGTCGCTCGGCTTCGCCCAAAAGCTGCTCAAACTTCACCGTCTCCTCGGACATATGCATCCTTGCGCGCGCAATGATCTCGTCGCCGAGCCCGAGTTTCTTTGATATCTCGAACGCGTTCGATACGCCGGGTATCCCCATAATCAGCCTGTATGTCGGGCTCAACGTCCTGACACTAAACTCCATGCACGCGTTCTGGTATTTTTCGCTCGCCATCGCAAACGCCTTGATCTCGCTGTAGTGCGTCGTCGCCAGCACATAGCTGCCCTTTGCTTCCAGCTCTTCCAGTATCGCCATCGCCAGCGCGGCGCCTTCCGCCGGGTCCGTACCTGCGCCAAGCTCGTCGAGCAGCACCAGTGAATCGCGGTCTGCCGTCCTGATGATGCGCGTGATGTTGGTCATATGCGAAGAAAACGTGCTGAGGCTCTGCTCGATGCTCTGTTCGTCGCCGATGTCGGCATAGACGCCGGACACGACCGGCAGTGTGGTACCGCTGTCGGCAGGCACAAACAGCCCCGACTGTGCCATCAGCACAAGCAGGCCGGCAAGCTTCAGCGTCACCGTTTTTCCGCCGGTGTTCGGCCCTGTAATGATCAGCCCCTGATAATCGTCGTCGATACACAGCGACACAGGCACGACCTCTTTCTGGTCGATCAGCGGATGCCGCCCGTCTTTGATGATGATACGCCGCTCCTGTGTAATCACCGGCGGCGACGCCTTCATCGATGACGCAAGCGCCGCTTTCGCGAAGATGACGTCGAGCCTTGTCAGTATGTCAAGGTCGTCTTTTAGCTCCTGCCAGTGTTCCCTCATCATATCGCTCAAAATATGCAGTATCCGCTCGATCTCGGCCACCTCGCCAAGCTCAAGTTCTCTTAATCTGTTATTGGCCTCAACGACCTCCATCGGCTCGACAAACACCGTCTGGCCGCTTGCCGACTGGTCATGCACCAGGCCTTTTAAGCTTCTTTTATACTCCTGCTTGACGGGTACGACATACCGTCCGTTGCGCATCGTAACGATCGCATCCTGAAGATGCTCTTTG
>JAQTSP010000157.1 GCA_028711205.1 Eubacteriales bacterium
GGGTGTCGGCGTTCGGCCGAACACGGCCGAAGCCAAAGCGGCTGGCGTCGCGGTGAACCGCGGCATCATCGTCGACGAGAACACGATGCGTACCAACGTGGCGGATATTTACGCGGCAGGCGACGTGACCGAAAGCGTCGACATGGTGACAGGCGAACGAAAGATCATGGCGCTCTGGCCGAACGCATACGCGCAGGGACGCGCCGCGGCGTATGACATGTGCGGCGTAAAAAATGATTTCTGCGGCGTTTTCCCGATGAACGCGGTCGGCTTCTTCGGACTGTCGATGATCACCGCCGGCGTGCAGGGCGGCGACGGTACGCAGATTCTGTCAAAAAGCGACGATAAGACAGGCGCGATAAAACGCTTTATCGTGAAGGATGATCGGCTTGTCGGCATGATACTCTTAGGCGATGTGGACAGAGCCGGTATATACACGTATCTGATCAGCGAAAAGATACCGCTCTCGAGTCTTGAAAAAGAGCTGACCGACGATGATTTCGGGCTGATGGCGTTCGGTTATGATAAGATGAAAGAAAGGATATCATCATAAGAGCACGACGGGAACATCGGGATGAAAGGAAATAAACATGGAACTCAGCGCAGCGAATTTATATTTTGGCGAACTCAATAAAAAAATCAGGGAGCTTGCGGCAAGGACCGGAGAAATCACCATCAAAGACGTGTGCGGCCAACGCTATATCGGATGCGGACTGAAAGACAACACCAAACTTAACATATACGGTACGCTCGGGAATGATTCGGCCTGTTATATGGACGGCGCCACGCTCGAGGTTTTCGGCAACGCGCAGGACGGCATCGGCAACACGATGAACGACGGAAAACTGGTCATTCACGGCAGTTGCGGCGATATCATCGGCTATGCGATGCGTGGCGGGCAGATATTTATTGAAGGCTATGCGGGATACCGCGTGGGCATACACATGAAAGAATATATGGACAAGATCCCCGAGATCGTGATCGGAAACAAAGCCGGGGATTTTTTGGGCGAATATATGGCCGGCGGACGCGTCGTCGTGCTTGGGCTCGGCCTGAAAGAAGGCGAGCAGGCGGCCGGCAAATTTTTCGGTACCGGGATGCATGGCGGAAGGATGTATATTCGCGGGCCGGTACAGGAAGCCATGATGGGCAAGGAGATATCGTCAGCTCCGCTTGACGCGGACGACGAAGCGTTCCTGAATAAAACCACCGCCGATTATGCCGCATACTTTGGCGCGGATTTAAGCGGTATAAAGGTCGGCGAATTCGTAAAATATCAGCCAAAAAGCAAACGCCCCTATGGGGATATGTATATCGGCAACTGACAACAAAGCTATTTGGCCGCTGCATTGTATTTGATGCGGCGGCTTTTCTGTTGTGGTATAATAAGCAAAACAGTTGACGGAGACGGGAGAAGATATGATCATCAGATGCGAAAGGCCGGAGGAATTTCCTGAAATTTATGATCTTGTTAAAGTGGCTTTTCAAACCGCAAAGGTCTCGAACGGCAACGAACAGGATTTTACGGACGAATTGCGCGCCGGCAGCGGCTACATACCCGAATTGGCTTTGGTTGCCGAAGAGGACGGCCGGCTGGCCGGGCATATCATGTTCACAAAGGCTCATATTGTCGGTGACGGCGGGAGGTTTGAGACGCTGCTGTTGGCGCCCGTTTCGGTGGTTTTGGAGTACCGGAACAAAGGCGCCGGCTCAGGGCTGATCACGGAGGGTTTCAGGCGGGCCACAGGCATGGGATTTGAATCCGTGCTGCTCGTGGGCGATCCGGCGTACTATCACCGGTTTGGTTTCGTCACCGCCGCTTCTTTTGGTATCAAACCAAAAAACGATATTCCTGAACAATATGTGATGGTGCGCGAACTGGTACCGGACGCACTTTGCGGCGTCAGCGGAACGGCGGATTGTTTTTGATCGTTGACGTTTTTACGGGCTTGCCGCTTGCGCAAGAGCAAATATTAAAAAAGGGGCGGCAATGCAAATAACGATAGCGGCATACGTTGCGGCGCTTAATATTGCGGGGTTCATTATATGTATCTACGACAAACGCGCGGCGGTAAAAAGTCGGCGCCGGATCAGCGAAAGAGCGCTTTTTTCCGTGGCGCTGCTTGGCGGCTCGCTTGGCCTGTATACCGCGATGCTGGCCGCAAGGCACAAGACGCGGCAGCGGCGTTTTATGGTCTTTATACCCGTGATTATCGCGGTACAGGCGGGTTTGCTGATGTATTTATTCAAGACGATTTGAACCATGAGGGCGCACAGGCTGCAAAAGGTTCCGCGGCCCCAATATGTTTTCACTATATTCACAATTAGTTTTGGTATATTCGTTTTTGGTGTGATATACTGATAATAAAGAAAAATATATTCGTTTTTGGCATCAAAGGAGGTCTTTTCATATGCTTGGTTTATTTGATTCGATAAGTATTGTTTCGATCGTACTCTTTTGTGTCGGAATGCTTTTGCTGTTCATAGAGCTGTTTATGCCGGGTATCGGTGTTTTTGGCGGCCTTGGAATCATATCGCTTGTGCTTTGCATCATTTTTCAGGCGAAATCGGTGACTGAGGGTTTGATTTTACTGCTCATCATCGGGGCGATTGTTGCCGTCGTTGTGCTTATTGCCGCGCGCAGCTTTGGAAAAGGGCGGATATACCGCTCTGCGCTTGTGCTGAAAAATACCGAGAATAGAAGCGAAGGGTATGTGTCAAACGCGGATTATTCACATTTCGCCGGTAAAAAGGGCATCAGCATCACACCGCTGAGGCCAGCGGGCACGGCAGATTTTGACGGTGAAAAAGCGGATGTCGTGACGGACGGAGAGTTTATAAAGAGCGGCGAGCGGATTGTGGTTTTAAAAGTCAGCGGCCGGCGCATAATAGTTAAGAGGGCGGAAGATGAAATACTGTCCGGTATGTAAGATAGAATATTCCAATAACGCGGAATTTTGTAAAAAATGTGAAGCAAAGCTGCAAGAAAAAGAAGACAGGCTAAAAGAAGTCAAAACGGATTATAAAAGGCTGATTAAAATGTGTGCCTATACAGTGGGATTCATCATTTTTATTATGCTTCTCTACTATGTATTTTTTCAGGTGGCAAGCTAACGTTTAAAGATATATATGGTGCCATCAGCAACATATATTAATAAATTAAAAGGAGTATATCATTATGGAACCATGGCTACTTGCTGTAATCATCGCAGCAGCTTTCATTGTTATCGTATTCTTCTTCAGCTTTGTGCCTGTCCGTCTCTGGATAGCCGTAAAAGCCGCAGGAGTTAAACTGAGTATCATTTCTTTGGTCGGAATGCGGCTCAGAAAGATTCCTCCTGCCAGAATAGCGAATCCGCTCATCAAAGCCATCAAGGCGGGTATCGATATGACGACCGACATGCTTGAACAGCATTATCTTGCCGGCGGCAACGTGGACAGGGTCGTCGACGCGCTGATCGCGGCGCAGAAAGCGGATATACCGCTCAATTTCAAGCGCGCGACGGCGATCGACCTCGCGGGCAGGGATGTTTTGACCGCGGTCAAGATGAGCGTCAACCCGAAAGTGATCGAAACGCCGGTCGTGGCGGCTATCGCGAAAGACGGCATAGAGCTTCGCGCCAAGGCGAGGGTTACCGTGCGCGCGAATATCGACAGGCTTGTCGGCGGCGCTGGCGAGGAGACGGTGATTGCGCGTGTCGGCGAGGGTATCGTAACGACCGTCGGCAGTGCATTGACACATAAACAGGTGCTTGAAAATCCGGATTTGATCTCAAAGACGGTGCTTTCCAAAGGCCTTGATGCCGGAACCGCGTTTGAGATCCTCTCTATCGATATCGCGGATGTGGATGTCGGGCGCAACATCGGCGCACAGCTTCAGATCGACCAGGCGCAGGCAGACAAGAAGATCGCACAGGCGAAAGCCGAAGAGAGACGCGCCATGGCCGTCGCCAAAGAGCAGGAGATGCAGGCTGCCGTTCAGGAAATGCGCGCCAAGGTCGTAGAGGCCGAGGCGGAGATTCCAAAAGCAATGGCCGCCGCGTTCCGCGATGGCAATTTAGGTATCATGGATTACTATAACATGAAAAATGTAATGGCGGATACGAACATGAGAGATTCGATCAGCAAAGCGACAGATAAAAAAGACGACAAAGATAAAGTACAAGAGTAGGCGATCGGATATGGAAAACTTTGGTATAATCATCATCATCTTTGTGGTCATCAGCATTATTATGTCTGCCGTCAAAAAATCAAAGACGGCGAAAAAAAGCAGCGATGATGAGCCTGCCCCTCGCCCGACCACGATGAGCGACATCCAAAAGGCATTTCGCATGATGACAAATCCCGATGACGCGCAGCAAGCGCCCTCGCCGCCAAAACAAGAGAATGGGAATATCATGCAGAGCCGGCTTGATAATACCATGTCAGGTAACAGCATGCAGAGCCGGTTAACAGATATTGTCTCAAGCGATGGCTCGATGGGCAGCGGGGGCTCAATGGGCAGCGGGGGCTCAATGGGCAGAGAAGGCTCGATGGGCAGAGAAGGCTCGATGGGCAGAGAAGGCTCGATGGGCAGCGGGGGCTCAATGGGCAGCGATGGCTCGATGGGCAGAGAAGGCTCGATGGGCCGTGAAGGCTCACTGGGCAGAGAAGGCTCACTGGGCCGTGAAGGCTCATTGGGCAGCGAGGGCAGTCTTGGCCGCGAGGGGTCTCAGGGCTATGAAGGTACCTCTGCGATGAATGCGCGGGGTGCGCTGATAAGTGCTGCTGTGCGCCAGCGGAAAAAATATGCAAATGTAGAGAACTATACTTTAGATGATGAAAAAAATGAGAGCATCCTTTTTGAACCGCGTAAAGGAGGCAGCGGCCTGAAGCTTTTTGAACAGCAGAGCGATTTTGCAAAGGCTGTGATCTATGCCGAGATATTGTCGAGAAAAATGCCGAAAAGATATGCAAAAAGATAATAAGAAAGGCTGTGTGATGAAAAACCGCACAGCCTTTCTTATCTTATAAAGAACAAAGATATTTTAAATTTATTAAGCCTTGTCTGCGGCTAATAGACAGTCTTTTCTATCGAATCTGAATAATGATAGTTTCCGTACACATCAATGAACATAAAACCATACTCATAAGAGCCATCGGGCAGCCAGTTCCATTCAAGATAGAGGCCGTCTTCGTTCACGTAGAATGTGTCTCCCGTGTAATAGTCGTATCCGTAATCGGAATAAAGCGCGGAGTACAGCGGCGTGATTTCGTCGCCGATTTTCAGATCGATAGAGAGCTTTGAGCTTGGCGGAGCGAATTCATCGTTGGTGTAATAGATACCGTTATACGTATAATATCCGCCTTCCTCGTACGCCTCGTCCCATATCCATGCGCCTTTGACGACCGCCAGTTCCCCGTTATACAGCACAGGGATATTGTATATCACGTAGTCGTACGTTTCTTCCATCACATATGCGGCGACCGGCTGTCCGTTCAGCATCGTCCAACAGCCTTCGAAATCGTCATAAATCGTATTGGTGTCGTAGTCCATCACAATGTCGCTGTCGTAGCCAAGGAACAACAATGAACCGTCATCCTGATACCACCCAAGAACACAGTAGACGTAGCACAAATACTCCCATTCTTCGTCGGTCAGCTGCACATAATATGATCCGACGTCGCTGTAATCTCCGCTTGGCGTCTCCGGGCTTTCATAGAGCTCGTTGTCATATTCGGGTACATCGTCTAAGTAATACTCATCAGTCAGGTTTGCGGCGAAGTCCGTCGCGAACTCGATGTATTCGGGACAAAAGTCGATATTGCTGTATATGCTCAGGCAATAGTCAAAGTATTCCTTGCCCGCGAACGGAAAATAGATCGACAGCCCGTATGAATACATCCGCTGGAATCCGCTGACTTCATACACGACCGCGTCTTCGATCGCCGCCAGCAGATCAGAGCTAAGCGTTTGGTCGGCGTCCTCCTGAAGGTCGACGAAATCGTAGAGATCGATCATATCAAACGATACCTGGCCCGGTGAATCCCCGTAACTTTCGGCAGTCTGCCTGGCCACAGCGAGCGTTGACATTGTTTCGTGCGCCGTGACAGA
>JAQTSP010000004.1 GCA_028711205.1 Eubacteriales bacterium
CGGCATCGGCGCCGCGACATAAAAAGGAACGCCGAAATACCCGGCCAGCACGGACAGCCCGAATGTGCCGATCTTGTTGGCCGCGTCGCCGTTTGCCGCGACCCTGTCACAGCCGGTGATAACCGCATCCACCCTGCCCTCTTTCAGTATATTCGCCGCGTTATTGTCACAGATCACGGTCACGTCGATGCCCGCCTGGCTTAGCTCAAACGCTGTCAGCTTTGCGCCCTGAAACCTTGGGCGTGTCTCGCAGGCATATACAGAAAAGCGCCGGCCCTGCTCAAGCCCCAAATAAACCGGTGACAGCGCGGTGCCGTATTTCGCCGTCGCGAGCGCGCCCGCGTTGCAGTAGGTCATAATGCAGCCATTTTCGGGCAGAAGCGACAGCAGATTCTCACCGATCCGGCGGTTGATCGCCTCGTCTTCCTGCCTGATCGCGTCCGCTTCGTGCTCCATATTTTCTATCATGTCGCCCGGCATACCTGCCGCGCCCAGCATTCTTTTGACCGCCCACGAGAGATTGGCGGCCGTCGGCCTTGCCAAACAGATATACTCTCCGATAGCACCCAGCTTTTCCAAATCGTCACAGCCGCGCGCCGCGATGCACATGCCGTACGCCGCGCTGATACCGATTGCCGGCGCGCCTCTTACCGTCATGTCTTTAATTGCCCGGTATACCTGCTCCGGCGTACTGATATCAATATATACCACTTCGTCTGGCAGCTTTGTCTGATCCAGCAGCGTCAAAACACCGTTATCATAGTGTAATGTCTCAAGCCCCATACACACTCCTTGAACGCTTTGTTTATAATATATTTTTATCCTCTTCCACCATCTTTTTTTGCCTTTTTAAAACTTCTTCTGTTTCCAGAACGTCTTTTGCTGCTTTAAGCTCTTCGATGATGTTGATCTTTTGCGGACATTTCGTTTCGCACAGGCCGCATTCGATGCATTTCGAGGCCTTCCCGTCCGGCGCGTCGGTCTTCATCGTGCGGAAAGCGTACGAATCCCTGGCTATCTCCGGGCTGAGCATGTAATAATTGTTATAGCATTCAAATATATCCGGTATCCGCACGCCCTGCGGGCACGGCAAACAGTAGCAGCAGCGCGTACAGGGTACCTTGATTCTTTTCTTATACTCTGCCCTGACCGCGCCGATAATGTTTTTATCGTCTTGCGTCAGACATCCGGGCGGCGACTGCGCGGCCGTTTTGATGTTTTCCTTGACCTGTTCAATCGTCGACATGCCACTCAGCACAACGATAAACGCTTCATGATCCCATACCCATTCCAGCGCCCATTGCGCCGGCGTCTTTTTCTCTTTTGCTTTTTCAAATATATCCATGATATCTTGGCCAGGGTTCGCAAGAACACCTCCCCGAATCGGCTCCATAACAATCAGCGGTATGCCTTTTTGTTTTGCGTATCGAACGCCCTCGCTGCCGGCCTGAATATCCTCATCAAGGTAATTGTACTGTATCTGAGCGATATCCCAATCATAATCATCCAGTATTTTTATAAATTCGCTTGTTGATGTATGCGCGGAAAACCCGATGTTTAAGATTGAACCTTTTGCCTTTTGCTTTTCGATAAACCTGATCACGCCGTATTCCTTCATTTTCTGCCACTGCGCGAAATCCGTTAAGGCGTGCATCAGATAATAGTCAAAATAGTTTGTCCTTAGTTTTCTTTGCTGATCTGAGAAAATCTTCTCAATATCCTCATATTGATGCACGTTTAGCACGGGCAGCTTTGTCGCAATATATACGTCGTCTCTGACTTTCTCGAGTACCTCTCCCAAAAAAGGTTCACTTTGACCGTTATGGTAAAAATACGCGGTGTCAAAATAATTGACGCCGTTATCCAAGCAATAATCCACCATTTCCTTGCTTTTATCATAATCGATCCGGCCGTCTTCATGTACCGGCAAACGCATAGCGCCAAACCCCAGCGCGGATATCTTCTTATCTGTCCTGCTATTGGTGCGGTAAAGCATGTCCATCCTCCTCAACTTTTCGCAATTATGGTACATTTTATCACATATAATGAGAAAAACATATTATGATGTTATAAAAATATAAAAAATCCTTGTATAATTTGGCCGGGTGTAAAAAATCCTATCCGAATACAATGGCGGAACCAAAGTTCACATAAGTTTCACTATACATTTTGTCATTTAATGATATAATTATTTTAAACTGCTTATCAAAACAGCAAAAAGGGGTATTTTTGTGAATAAAAAAAAAGACAGAAGAATTGTATGGCTGGCAAAAAGGACAATACAATATATTCTGCTCGGTATATATAAAACGACTTATGGTTTTTATATCAGAAAAAAATACAGGCTCAAACTGACGCCCGATTCCGACGTCAACAACAAAGGTCCGTATTTGTTGCTTGCAAACCACTGCAACAGTTTTGACGGGCTTTTTTTACAGTGCCTGTTGTCAAGGCCGATTCATTTCGTTATCACAGATACCGTATTTAAAAGCAGGGCGCTTGGCGGGTTGATGTCACTTGTCGGATATATCCCCAAAAAAAAATTCGTCAGCGACATCAGGGCGATACGGCAAATTATCAGGTCAACCAGAAACGGCGGTATCGTGGGCATTTTCCCCGAAGGCAGAAGAAGCTGGGACGGCAAAACGGTGCACATCTCAAAGCCGACTTACAAGCTGATACAGATGCTTAAAATACCCGTCGTGACCGCAAAAATAAAAGGCTCCTATTTATCCGAGCCCAGATGGGCGAACACAAAAAGATACGGCCTGGTTGAGGTCGAGCTCAAAACTTTGCTTGACGCCGAGAGCCTGCCTCGTATGAATCTTGCTGAAATCGAACAGAAAATCACCCAGGCGCTTGAGCACAACGAGTTCGATTGGCAGCAGAATAAAAAGATACCGTTTAAAGGCAAAGCGCTCGCGGAAGGGTTTGAGCGTCTGCTTTTTACCTGCCCGGAATGCAACGCGATCGGCACGATGAAATCGGCAGACGACAAGGTCTGGTGCACCTCGTGCGGCTCGGAATATTGCCTTGACGCGTACGGTTATATACATTCCAAAAAAGGTTATCTTCCCACCGAAAATATCATTGACCTGAACAGGTGGCAGCTTGAAAGGCTCAGGCTGTCGCGTTCGCAGTTAAAAAAGAACGAGGATGTTTTCCTGTCCGACGAAGACGCATGCCTTTCCAGCACAATGAGTTTAAAAGAGCCGTTTCGCGAGCTTGAACGGGGTAAACTGCTGCTGACTCTAAACGAGCTCATCATCGGCAGCATGCGGTTTAATCTTGCCGATCTATACGGCATTTCCGTCGTTTTTAAAAGCCATTTATCATTCAGGTGCAAATCATGCGACTACAAGATCGGGTTTGCCGATAAATGTGTCTCCGTATACAAATGGTATGAGGCGCTTCAATTTATTACAGATGCAATATAAGGAGGTCAATCAACATGGTCCAATTAATAAGCTGGGATACGGTACTGCAGTTTGCTTTTTTACTGACTTTGCTTGGCATATCGCTTATCATTAAATCAAATATCAAATTCTTTAAAAAGCATCTCGTCCCAACGGCTTTATTTGGCGGATTTATCGGGCTGATATTGGGCCCTGAGGTCTTAGGGTGGGTTCCCTTTGACAGTACCGTGCTGGAAAGCATGGTGTACCACTTTATGGCCATCGGGTTTATCGCACTCGCTTTAAAGAAGAGAAAGAAAAGAAGCTCCGAAAACATTACAAATACCGGCTTTGCAATCGTTAATACGTATATTTTTCAGGCGATCATCGGGCTTGGTATCACGCTTTTGCTGGCGGCCACGATCATGCCCGGTCTGTTCCCGGACCTTGGTTTATTGCTGCCTCTTTCTTTTGCCCAGGGCCCCGGAAATGCGTTTTCCACAGGCACGTCTTTTGAGGCGCTTATGCCGGCGACAAAGGCGCTTGCGGACGGCGGCAACATTGGCCTTTCCCTTGCGGCTTTCGGCTTTTTATGGGCCATCATCGGCGGTATCCCTTTCATGAACATCATGAGGCGAAAATATAAAAAGGAAAAAACCACCGCGGAAGAGATCACTTCGGATACCGAGCCCGATGTGCACGAGCATACGGCAAAGGTGCCAAAAACCCTGTACCTTGATGACCTGACTGTTCAGGCGATACTGATCGGCGTCTGCTATCTTCTGACATACCTGCTTCTGACCGGCCTCGAGGCGCTCATCGGAAGCGGTTCGCTGACGACACTTTTTTGGGGTTTCCAATTCCTGTTCGGCACGCTCATCGCCATCGCCGCACGTAAAATAATGGACCTTCTGCAAAAGAAAAAGGTGATACGTACCGACTACGCGGACAACTATTTGCTGCAGCGCATTTCTTCCACTTCGTTTGATATCATGATCACCGCGGCGATATGCGCGATTTCTCTCACAGTACTTGGCGAATACATCGTTCCGATACTCATACTCTCCACCGTGGGCGGTTTGTTCACGATGGTCTACTCGGCGAAAATGGCAAAGTGGCTCTATAAAGAAGAAAAACTCGAGCACGCGGTGGCGCTTTACGGCATGTGGACGGGTACCGTCGTGACCGGTATGGCGCTGCTTAAGGAAGTCGATCCGTCCGGTAAAACGAGCGTGCCCGAAAGCCTTGTTCTGGGAAGCGGCTTTGCCGGCATTATCGGTATTCCGCTGATGATGGTAATCAGCATACCGATAGCTGCGTGGGTGAACGACAAACCCTGGCTGTACATCGTGACCTTTGCCGTTTTTGCGCTCTATTCCGCCGCATGTATCACAGGCATTTTCATCAACAAACGCATGCACGCCAAAAAAAGCGCCAGTATAATAAAATGACAGGGTCGGCACATTTTATATGTGCCGTTTTTACACTTTGTAGCAGAAAGGGCCTTGCATGACGGCAGAAAGAAAGAACAAGATACCGTTTAGCGAAAAATTGGGGTACGGCATCGGCGCTTTATCGTACGGGATACCGTTTCAGTTGTTGTCGGGGTGTTTTGTGTTTTATTCGACCGCCGTGCTGCATATATCAGGCACCCTGGCGGGAACGATACTTTCTCTCAGCATTATTTGGGACGCCTTAACAGACCCTGTGATGGGTTATGTTTCGGACCACACGAACAAAAACATATTGTTTGGCAGGCGCCTTTTCTATGTGCTGATCGGCGCGATCGGCATCGCAGTGTCGAACTATTTTCTATGGAGCATCGATGCGTCTCTGCCGAATGTTGAAAAGGCGGTGTTGCTGGGTGTTCTTTTATTGCTTGTCAAAACCTTTTCGACCGTGCTCACAACGCCGTACCTCGCGCTTGGCGCAGAGCTTTCGAGCGATTATATCGAGCGCACGTCCGTACAATCTTTCAGGACCGCGTTCTTTTTTCTCGGGTTCATGTTCCCCACCGTTGTCGGCATGGGTATCTTTTTTCGTTCGACGCCCGTTTATCAGAACGGCCAGCTGAACCCGGCCGCGTATTCCGGGCTTGGCATGACGGCCTCGCTGATCATACTTGTATCCGCGGCAATATGCATTTTCCTGACATACAAAAAAGGCAGAATACCCACTGCGTCAAAAAAGCAAAAAAGCCCGTTTATCAATCTGTTTCGCGAAACGGCGGACGCATTAAAATGCGGCGATTTCAGAAACGTCAGCCTCTCTTTATTGTTTATCAACATGGCGATGGGTATCGTCGGCGCCGTTGGCATGCATGTGTTTACGTATACGTTTGGGTTTTCAAGCGGCCAGATCGCCGTTGTGTTCGGCGCGCTTTTTGTCATGGCGCTTGCCGGCCAGCCCGTATGGGTCGCCGTCGTCAAGAAGTTTGAAAAGCGCGATATATTGAATGCTTGCCTGTATATCAATATCGCCATATCGTTGCTCTTTGTCCTGTGTGTGACGGTCAATTCATGGATCGCGGACCATTATCTTGCCGTACTGCCGCTTTCCATGCTCATCGGCATCTCGATGGGCGGAAGCATCGCACTGCCGTACGCGATGATATCCGACACGATCGACAAAGACGCGTATTTCACGGGTACCCGCAAAGAAGGCGTGTTTTACGGCTGCGCCACATTCATGTACAAGGTCTCACAGGCTCTGTCCGTGCTTTTTGTGGGTGCATTGCTTGATATCATCGGTTTTGATTCTGATCTTATGCAGACGCGCTCTGTCTATTTAAAGCTCGGTATGATATTGCCCGTCGGTTTTCTTGTCTGTTTCACACTTGCGCTGTTCTTTGCCAAAAAATATACGCTTGACCGTGAGTCAGTCGCGAAATATCAGGAGAATATGTCAGACAAGGAAGAGTAGCCCGAGTTTTTGCGCAAGATACCCTTCCTGGTTGTCGCTGTCGCTGACGATAATTTTTTCTGCGCCCACCGCCCGCATAAATTCAAAGCAGATGATCGCGCCAAACACGATCACGTCCGCTCTGTTCTCCTCGAGGCCGGCGAGGCTTTCCCTTTGCGCTTTCGTCCTTGTTTTCAGCATATCGCATATCTCCCCGGCTCTTTCCATGCTGATCTCATGTCCCTGAATAAGCGCCGGTATGTATTCGGCCAGCCCGAGATCGATCGCGGCAAGCGCCGTCGCCGTGCCGCCGATACCCGTGAATACGGTATCGCCGGTGTCGGGCAGCACACCAAATGTACCACGGGCCAGTGCATGCGCCCGGGCAAACGCTTCCGGCTCCGCTTCGTCCGCGCCCGGGAACATCTGCAGGCATTTGACTGTCCCGATCTTAAAGCTTTGCCTGTACCGCACATCGTCAAGGCTGCCCGTCATAACCTCCGTGCTGCCACCGCCGATGTCGAACATGCCGCCCTGGCCGCTCACGCTTCCCGCAAACCCCAGCACCGCCTCCATATCGCCCGAAATAATGTCTGTTTCTATACCGCACTCACTTTTAACATAATCCACAAAAGTTTGTTTGTTCTCCGCTTCGCGTACGGCACTTGTCGCAAAACAGTAAAATTGCTGCGCACCGTATTGGCGGCTGGTATCAAGAAACTCAAGCAGCGCGGTCTTCGCGCGCGCCATCGCGGCATCGGTGATGCGCCTTTGTTCGACCATGCCCTCGCCGACGCGTATCATGCGCAGCGTTTTGAATATCGACCTGACGGCACCGTCAGTAACCTCTGCGATCATCAGCCTTGCCGAGTTTGTACCGATATCCACCACAGCATAATTTGCCATATGTGCCTCCGATGTGTTATTGCCAGTGTATTATAGCACAAACACACCCCAAAGGGGATGGGCGTTTTTCGGACTCCATAAAAAAAGACGCACCGTGCGTCAGCTAAAATTTTATTTATTCACCGGTCTCGAGTATGATCTCGCCCTCGTAGACAAGGCCGAATTTTTCTCTCGCGGTGTCTTCCACATAATTATCCGTGTTCATATATTCAGCTTTATACTCGAGCCGGCTCAGCTCTGTCTGCGCCTGCTCATACTCCGCCATCAGCGCTTCCTGCTCGCTCTTGAGCGTATTGATATTCGTTTGCTGTGTATAAATAGACAGGCCCGCATAAACGAGAAAAGCGGACAGCAACAAAAGTTTAAACCGGAACTTGACGTTCCTCTTGGCTTTTTTCTTTTTCATAATCCCTCACAAAAGACACTTTGGATGATTTTCTCATCTCATTATATATACCCTAACTTAATTTATTCGACACAGCTTATCCGGTTTCCTTTTTATTTTTCCAATTTATTCTTGACTTTGGTGCGTTTTTTCTTTATTTTTTTGGCCAGGTAGGATATAAAAGGCGATAATCCGGCCATGTACAGCGCAAATCCAAGCACGAACCCAACAAATGTATAGAGCCGCAGCTCTCCCTGGTTGGCCGTATACAACACAAACACGACGATAATCCCGAGCGTTATGATAAACAGCGTATCAAGCAGTGCGGTCAGCCATCTGCCGTTTCGGAAAGCTTTTCGGATACCCCGGTACACATCATACGCGACGCCGACAAGTATACCACCATAAAGCGTGATCATGAAAATGTATGCCTGCGAAGCCGTCGTTTCCATGACGCCACCTACCTGAACACTTTCCCGAAAACGCCGCGCTTACTGCGCTCTTCCTCATGATCGGCGTAATCCACGCTTTGAATACTGCCCCCGACCACCAGCTGGCCCTCGTCAAGGTTGAGTTTGTTGATATGCAGCTCTTCGCCCGTGATGGTGATGAATCCGCGATTGGTCAGCAGTATGACTTCGTTCTCGTTAAAGCTGTCCACGTCTTCAACACCCGTAATGATGATCTTTTCCCTCGAGTCGATGACGACCTTGTGCGGCGCTTTGTTGACAGCCGGTATCTCTTTTTGCTCGTCGTTATACATAACTTAACTCCTATATCCCTTGTTTGTGCACGATAATATATATGCCCGGAAGAAGTTATGTATACATGTATTAAAAGGTGTTTTATTTTAACATGGCCGGTTTAAAACGCTTGTCATGCAATATATACGGCTTGCCTTTTTTCTCGACATTGCGCGGCCTGCCTTTGTATGTGATGGCGTATTCAGGGCAAAACGCATAGCACCTCATGCACAGCGCGCACTGCCCCGCAAACTCAGGGTACTCATTCATTTTGATGTTGGCGGACGGGCAGAGCTTTTCGCACAGCCCGCAGCGCGTGCACAGCGACTTGTCCACGCCCACAAGGTTCCGGAACCGTTTGAAAAAAAGCCTGTACGGTACGCGCTGCAATATGCCGAGCAGCCCCGAATGCTTACCCTGTATCCTGACTTTGCCCATCAATAGCCCTTCGACATGCTTTTCGACGTGTTTGCCGCACTTTTCCATGATCTTTGCGATTTTTTCATCGCTTTTTGGCGGGCCAAGCAGACGCAGGACGCTGACATTGGACGGCATAATAAAATGCACCGCGCTGTCGATAATGAGCCCCTTATCTTCAAAGTTCTTATGATAAAGCCACGCGCCGTCACCCGAAAACATCATCTGCGTGCAGAACGTATGGATATGCTTGCCTTTATTGATCACCATAAGGCCGTCAATAAACTGCTTCATGGGCTCCGGCAGATCAGAGCCGTATACCGGCCACCCGAAAAAAACGAGATCAGCCGTCTTGATCCACCAGTTCGCCTTTTTCCGGTCAACGCTGTCAATTGATACGATGTCCGCGTTGATGTTTTTTGAGTCGAGCTGTTTTTTGATTTTGTCCGCGACCCACCATGTGTTGCCTGTGCCGCTGAAATAGAAAATAACCGCTTTATACACAACTATAACCCCGTCAAATATGCGTTGATAAACGCGTCGATCTCTCCGTCCATGACCGCCGCGATATTGCCCGTTTCCTCGCCTGTGCGGTGGTCTTTGACCAAAGAATACGGATGAAATACATACGAGCGTATCTGGCTTCCCCACTCGATCTTTTTCATCTCGCCTTTGATTTCCTGCATTTCCTGCACACGCTCGCTTTCGCGCTTTTCGATCAGCTTTGCTTTGAGCATGCGCATCGCCGTTTCTTTGTTCTGCATCTGAGAGCGTTCGTTCTGGCACTGCACCACGATGCCCGTCGCAAGGTGCGTGATGCGTATCGCGGAATCCGTCTTGTTGACGTGCTGGCCGCCCGCGCCGGAAGAACGGTATGTATCGACCCTGATCTCGTCGGGCAGCACCTCAATATCCGCATCGTCGTCCTCGAGGTCCGGCATCACGTCGAGCGACGCAAATGACGTATGCCGCCGGTTGGATGAGTCAAAGGGCGATATGCGCACAAGGCGGTGCACGCCCTTCTCGGCCTTCAGATAGCCGTAGGCGTTCAACCCCATCACCTCGAACGTGACGCTCTTGATACCCGCCTCGTCTCCGTCGAGATAGTCGAGCACCCTGACGGTATATCTCTTGCGCTCGCACCATCGCGTATACATGCGGTAGAGCATCTCGACCCAGTCCTGCGCTTCTGTGCCGCCGGCGCCCGCGTGCAGCGAGAGTATCGCGCCGTTCGCGTCATATTCGCCGCGCAGCAGCGCCTTCAGGCGAAGCTCGGACGTGTCTTTTTTGAGCGCCATAAGTTCTTTTTCAAGTTCCGACGCCATGTCGTCGTCATGCGCTTCGGCAATGAGTTCAAGCATCACCGATGCGTCCTCCAGCCTTTTTTTAAGTTTGCCGAATTGCTCAAGTTTGTCTTCGATGGGCTTGATCCGCTTGTTCACCCTGCCCGCTTCTTCAATATCATCCCAGAACCCCGGCTCCTCCATCTCTTTTCTGAGCACATCGAGCTCCTGTTTGAGCTGGTCTATGCCCAGCGCCGTTTCCGCTTCTTTCGCAAACATTTTAATTTCTGCCAGCTTTTGTTTTGCATCGTCGATCTGTAGCACGTTTATCTCCTCTATTTGGCCATTCCGCAGCAATTTTTAAACTTTTTCCCGCTTCCGCACGGGCAGGGCGCGTTTCTGCCGACTTTATTGCCTTTTGCGTCCAGCACTTTTTTGACGATCGGCGCCGGCGCCTCTCTTCTGACCGGTTTGGTCGTCACCTTGACATGATACATCATCGTGACTGTATCCTGCTGTATCTCATGGATCATTTCCTCGAACATATCAAAGCCTTCACGTCTGTACTCAACCACGGGATCTCTCTGCCCGTACGCCCGAAGACCGATGCCCTGCCTCAGCTGATCCATCGCGTCGATATGCGCCATCCATTTCTGGTCGACGGCCCGAAGCAGCAGTATGCGCTCGATCTCTCTCATGCTCTGGCCGGCCTGTTCGATCTCTTCTTCTTTAAGCTTATACAGCTTTTGCGCGGTCTGCCTGATGATCTCTTTGGCGGTCTCATGCGTCAGCGTCTCGATTTCATCCTTTTTAAAGAGCGCAAAGTCTTTGGGCAAAAACACCTTCGAGAAATATTCGGCCATTCCGGCGATGTCCCATTCTTCCGGGAAAACGCCTTCGGGGCAATACACCGCAAAGATATCGTCGATCAGCGTTTGGAGCATGTCCATGATGTTGTCTTTAACATCCGCGCCTGTCAGCACCATCCGGCGCTGTGAATAGATGAGCTCTCTCTGTCTGTTCATCACGTCGTCGTACTGCAGAACGTGTTTTCTGATCTCATAGTTCCGAAACTCGATGCGTTTCTGCGCGCCTTCGATCTGTTTCGTCAGAAGGCCAAAAGCAAGCGGTATATCGTCTTCTTTGTTGACGGACTGAAGAAAGCCCTGTATGCGCTCGCCGCCAAAACGGCGCATCAGATCGTCCTCCAGCGATATGAAGAAGACGGACGATCCCGGGTCTCCCTGCCGGCCGCTGCGGCCTCTGAGCTGGTTGTCGATACGTCTCGACTCATGGCGCTCGGTGCCCACGATATGCAACCCGCCAAGAGATACGACCTCGTTATGCTCCGGCTGCATAGACTTTTTATAGCTTTCCAAAAGTGCCGCATATCGTTTGCGCGCGTTCAGTATTTCCTCGTTATCCGTCGCCGCATGCCCCACCGCCTGTTCGATCATCTCGTCGGTAAAGCCTTCTCTCATCATATCGCCTCTTGCGGAAAAGTCCGGGTTGCCGCCAAGTATGATGTCCGTGCCTCTGCCCGCCATGTTGGTGGCGATCGTCACCGTACCTTTTTTGCCGGCCTGCGCGACGATCAGCGCCTCTTTTTCGTGGTGCTTCGCGTTTAGGACGTTGTGTTTGATGCCCGTCCGTATCAAAAGCCCCGATAAGAGCTCTGACTTTTCGACCGATACGGTGCCGACAAGTATCGGCCTTCCCGTCGCGTGAACGCGACGGATCTCTTCCACCACCGCGCGGAACTTGCCGTGTTCCGTCGCGTATATGATGTCGTTATTGTCCTCCCTGATCATCGGACGGTTCGTGGGTACCTGTACGACATCAAGATTATAGATGCCGATAAACTCGTCTTCCTCGGTCTTCGCCGTTCCCGTCATACCGGCAAGCTTTGTATACATCCGAAAATAGTTCTGGAACGTGATCGTCGCCAGCGTTTTTGATTCCCTTGCGACCTGGACACTTTCCTTCGCCTCGATGGCCTGGTGCAGCCCTTCGGAATAACGCCGCCCCATCATCATCCGGCCCGTAAACTCGTCCACGATGATGACCTGCCCGTCCTTGACGACGTAATCGATGTCCCGTTTCATGATATTGTTGGCTTTCAGCGCCTGGTTGATGTGATGGTTCAGCTCCGTGTGTTCGATATCGGCAAGGTTTTCGATGTTAAACGCTTTTTCCGATTTCGCGATGCCCTGCTCCGTGAGGTTGATCGCCTTGAGTTTTTCATCGATCGTAAAATCGTCTTCGAACTTCAGCGTTTTGACGAACCTGTCGACCGTTGTGTACATATCCGTGCTTTTATCACCCGCACCCGATATGATGAGCGGCGTCCTCGCCTCGTCGATCAGTATGCTGTCGACCTCGTCGACCACGGCATAATTGAGTTCTCTTTGCACCATACGCTCTTTGCGTATGGCCATGTTGTCACGGAGATAGTCAAAACCGAACTCGTTGTTGGTACCGTAAACGATGTCCGCCCCATAGCTCTCCCGCCTCTCGTCGGCCGGTATGTCGTGTATGATCAGCCCGACGGTATACCCGAGGAACGAATAGAGCTTGCCCATCCATTCCGAGTCTCTTTTAGCGAGGTAGTCGTTGACCGTGACGACGTGCACGCCTTTGCCCGAAAGCGCGTTGAGGCACACGGCCAGCGTCGCGGCAAGCGTTTTGCCTTCGCCCGTTTTCATCTCGGCGATGCGCCCCTGATGCAGCACAATGCCGCCGACGATCTGGACATAAAAATGGCGCATGCCGAGCACGCGTACCGATGCTTCCCTGACCTGCGCGAATACCTCCGGCAGCAGGTCGTCAAGGCTCTCTCCCTCTTCATGCCTTTTTTTATATTCCTCGGTCTTTGCCTTTAACGCGTTGTCATCAAGTGCTTTAAACTCCAGTTCAAGAGCTTCCACAGCATCTGCCATCTTTTTTAACTTTCTCAGCCTCGAATCGTTGCTTCCGCTCAAAACATTTCTAATCAGTCCCATAGTGTCCCCTTTATACGAATTGGTTGGCTCCAAATATTATCTTTACTCACACCCCTACATTCTACCATCCGTCATGCCGATAAGCAACTGTTTGGAAACGCTATTTATGAAAAGCACGGCATAAGCCGCCGTGCCTTCCATTTGCGTTCAGCCATCATATGCGTAACCCGCTGCGCAATAAAAATGCCTCTTTTTAATTCGTATTATAATGGCCGTCCCAGTTTTCTTCCGCAACTTCCAGGCCGGTCACAGGGTGGTTGATCCCCCCAATTCTATGCCCAAATTCTTTTGTCCCCATACTTTATGATTTTTTGCCGTACCTGTCCACGCGGACCTTCGCCGTAATGCCGTGTGCAAGCATTCTTTCCACGTCGCACTGCCGCTGTGTCACTTTGCCAATCTGAACACTGGCTTCGGGTGTCATTCTTTGATAAGTCACCGTTTTTAAAAACTTGCCGACCCAAACGCCGCCCGTATACCTCGCGGCGCGGCTGGTGGGCAATATATGGTTTGTACCGATGCATTTATCGCCGTACGCCACGGTGGTTTCCTCTCCGATAAAAAGCGAACCGTAATTCGTAAGCCGTTCAAAAAAGTAATCCTTGTCCATAACGTGCAGTTCAAGATGCTCGGGGGCATAATCGTCGGAAATGGTGATCGCTTCGTCTTTGTCTTCAGCAATGGTAATAATTCCGTTGTTTTTCCACGATATCCTGGCAACATTTTTTGTTGGAAGCGATTCCAGCTGATTTTCCACTTCATTAAGACACGCCGCCGCGAATCGTTCGCTTAAGCACACAAGCGCAATGCCGCTGTTGGGGTCATGCTCCGCCTGGCCTATAAGGTCGCAGG
The DNA here is from genome assembly GCA_028711205.1 of Eubacteriales bacterium. Classification (GTDB taxonomy): domain Bacteria; phylum Bacillota; class Clostridia; order Christensenellales; family SZUA-584; genus JAQTSP01. The sequence continues at coordinate 13,885 of JAQTSP010000004.1, forward strand.
CCACAAGCGCAGGATCGGCCGACTCGTCCGCGATGACGAGTATCTCCGTAGGCCCTGCCAGCAAGTCGATACCGCACCTTCCGAACAGTTGCCGTTTTGCTTCAGCCACATATTTATTCCCTGCGCCGCAAAGAATATCCACCGGCTCTACCACGCCCATGCCGAAAGCCATCATGGCAAACGCGGGTACGCCGCCCAGTATGAATATCCTGTCCGCACCCGCTTTATTCATCGCGTTGACGGTGGCAGGGTAATAGCCGATGCCTGCTACCGGCGGCGTAAAGGCGTATATGTTTTTCACGCCGGCCACCTTTGCCGGAATGATGCTCATCTGCGCAGATCCGAACATGGGATACCTTCCGCCCGGAATATAGCAGCCCACCGATTTAACCGGTATATGCCTGTGCCCCAAAATAATCCCTTTTCCTGTTTCAATCTCCAGCGGCAGCAGCGTTTTAAACTGCGCTTCGGCAAATCTCCGTACATTCATCTGGCAGAATTCCGTATCTTCATTGAGCTGCATATCAACCGAACTTAAAACCTTTTCGATTTCCGCATTTGTCAGCTCAAAAGTTTCCGGTTCCCAGTTATCGAATTTCTTACTGTATTTTCTCACCGCATCCAAACCGTTTTTTTCAAGGTCAAGCAGCATCCCGGAAACCACCTGCGCTGTTTCTGCGTCATTTTCAAACAGCCTGTGCCCGCCATTTTTATAAATTCTCATCGCTTTTCCCTCCAAATCATTTATACTTTGCTTTTTACAGCTAAAACCGTCTGTAATTAAAGTGTACCGCGATTAACAATGTCGACGTTTCCTGCCGGTTGACAAAATAGTGCGTGATACGCGCGTCCAGATAAAAGGCGTCGCCTCTTTCAAGCATATACGTCCTGCCTTCGTAATTCAGCTCGACGCTGCCTTGGGTTACGTATACAAACTCTTCGGAATCATGCGTCGTTTGCTGTGTTTCCCCCTTCTTTACCGTAAACAGGAACGGCAACATCTGCTTGTTCCGGTAAGAATTAACCAGCGGTATGAATGAATACACCGAGTCCGGGTCTTCCTCTTTGCCGGTATGTTTTACAATATCTATATTTTTTGAGTCCGCTGTTTCCGATTTATTTTTAAACAGGTCAACCATGTCAAACTGCAGGGCTTCTGTTATCTTTTGTACTGTCGCGAAAGGCGGCGGTACATTTGAACGCTCTATTTTTGATAAATACCCCTTGGTAAAACCGGTAGCGCCCGCCAGCATTTCAAGCGTATAGCCTTTGGCCAGCCGCATTTCTTTCATTTTCTCATTAATGTTCATTATGTCCCTCTTTGTTTCCTAATAGCATACATAATACTATTATACCCAAATATATTTTGTCAATTGTTTTCTAGTTGGATACTTTTTGGTTTACATATAATGCTTAATTGTAATTGTTCATTCAGAGAAGAGGTGTGAACAATGTGCCTTTGTACGTTGACTTTACAATCATTTTTATGGTATCCTTTCATCAATCTACATTCTTTAACTTTGAAGGGGTATTTACTGTGGCAAATGTAACTATCGACAAAGATGCGTGCAAAGGCTGCGGCCTGTGCGTGACGGCATGCCCAAAAGGTATTGTGAGGCTTTCAGAAACCGAACTTAATAGCAAGGGCTATCATTATATTGAAATCACTGATATGGATGCTTGCGTCGGGTGTGCGGCCTGCGCAAAGATGTGCCCCGACTTTGTGTTTACGATAGAAAAATAACAGCTGTGATACAGCAAAAAACAAAAGGTGATATAAAAATGGCAAAAGTATTGATGAAAGGCAACGAAGCGGTTGCGGAGGCTGCGATACAAGCAGGCTGCAGGTTCTTTTTCGGTTATCCGATCACACCACAGAATCAAATACCCGAATATATGTCAAGAAGGCTGCCCGAAGTCGGCGGCACTTTTCTTCAGGCAGAGTCTGAAATTTCAGCGATCAACATGGTCTACGGCGCGGCGGGTGCGGGCGCCCGGGTGATGACATCGTCATCGTCGCCCGGCATCAGCCTCAAGCAGGAGGGCATCAGCTATATCGCTTGTGCGGAACTCCCCTGCGTGATCGTCAACATGGTCAGAAGCGGACCCGGGCTTGGGGGTATACTGCCCACACAGGGCGACTATTTTCAGTCAGTCAAGGGTGGCGGACACGGCGACTACCGGCTGGTCGTCTATGCACCAAACTCTGTTCAGGAGGCGGCCGACTGCGTGATGCAGGCGTTTGACGTGTCCGATCAATACAGAGTGCCCGCGCTGATACTGGGCGACGGCATGATCGGCCAGATGATGGAGCCGGTCGAATTCCGTACGCCCAAGAAACGCGACCTGCCAGAGAAGACCTGGGCGGCGACCGGTTATGACGGCACAAAACAGCGCGCTGTTATCAATTCGCTGTACATTGAGGCCGAAGCCATGAACGCCGTCTGTACAAGGCTCCAGCAGGTATACAGGCAGATTGAGCAAAACGAGATACAGTACGAGGAATATATGATGGATGACGCGGAGATATGTATCGTCGCGTACGGTACGACATCGCGCATCGCCAAAAACGCCATCGGCCAAGCAAGGGCCTCGCTTGGCATCAGGGCGGGGCTGATACGGCCGATCACGCTATGGCCGTTCCCTTCAAAGGCGATCTCTGACGCGGCCGGTCAATGCAGCGCATTTGTCGCGGTCGAGATGAGCGCAGGACAGATGGTCGAGGACGTGCGCCTCGCGCTGGACGGCAAACGCCCCGTATCTTTCGTCGGCACGCTTGGCGGCATCATACCCACACCGGCCATGATCATTGATGAGCTCAAGGCGATAAAGGAGGCGATGTCGTAATGGCTGTTGTATTTAAAAAAAGCGGATTGATTGCCAGATTGCCTTTTCATTATTGCCCCGGCTGTACGCACGGTATCGCGCACAGGCTTGTCGCCGAGTGCATTGAAGAACTTGATATGAAAGAAAAAGCCGTGGGCGTCGCACCGGTCGGCTGCGCGGTGTTCGCGTACAATTATTTTGACATCGACATGTATGAGGCGGCGCACGGAAGGGCGCCGGCCGTGGCCACGGGCGCAAAGCGCGTCCATCCGGGCAACCTCGTCTTTACCTATCAGGGCGACGGTGACCTTGCGTCGATCGGCGCGGCGGAGATCGTGCACGCGGCCGCGAGAGGCGAGAATATCACAGCCATATTCATCAACAACGCGATATACGGCATGACGGGCGGCCAGATGGCGCCGACTACGCTTGTCGGCCAGAAAACGACCACATCGCCTTTGGGCAGGGATCCAAAGCACTGCGGTTATCCCGTGCGCGTTTCCGAGATGCTCTCAACGCTTGACGGCGCCGCGTATATTGAAAGGGTGTCGCTTCACGATGTGCCCCATATCAACAAGGCTAAAAAGGCCATTAAAAAAGCTTTTGAAACACAGATGTCCGGCAAAGGGTTTTCTCTGGTCGAGATACTTTCCACTTGCCCGACGAACTGGGGCCTGTCACCTGTGGAGGCGATCGGGTGGCTCAAAGATAACATGATACCTTACTATCCGCTTGGCGTGTATAAGGAGGCGAAATCACATGACGAATGAAATCATCAGCGCCGGTTTTGGCGGCCAGGGTGTGCTTCTTTTAGGACAGCTTATAACATACGCCGGCATGATAGAAGGGTATCACGTATCGTGGCTTCCTTCCTACGGGCCCGAGATGCGCGGCGGAACGGCCAACTGCTGTGTGGTCGTGTCCGATGAGCCCGTCGGCTCGCCAGTCGTAACCGAGGCGGACGCTGTGATCGTGCTCAACAGGCCGTCGCTTGACAAGTTTGAAAACTCACTGAAACCGGGCGGAAAGCTCTTTATCAACTCGTCGCTGATCGAAAAAAAGGCATCAAGAGGCGATGTTAATGTTTATTATATACCGGCAAACGATATCGCGCTGTCTCTCGGAAACGTCAAAGTCGCAAATATGGCCATGCTTGGCGCTTACGTGAAAGCATCGGGCATTGTTAAAAAAGAAAGCATTATCAAAGCGCTCGGAAAGGCGCTTGGAGAAAAAAAGCTGCATCTGATACCCATCAACGAACAGGCCTTTGACGAGGGCGCGAAACGCGTATGATATTCACTGCGAATAAACGGATCTAAGGCTTGCTGCCGGGAAAAGTTGCAAGCCTGTTATTTTATAAAAATAAGCCACAAGACGAACATGATTACCGCGATTGCCGTGAAAAGGCACACGAGCTTAAATCCCCGCCTCGACTTTTCCATTTTTCTGTATCCGCTTAACGGTTCATCATACTCGTCGACCCAGATGACGTTCCCGCCGCAATGCGAGCAGATAGTTTCATCCGCATGATACGTATAACTCATGCCGAAATCCGGTCCTGTCTTATCCAGCACAGTAAATACTTTTCCGCATTTTTGACACCTGAATATTTCCCGCATCGCCGGCACATCCTTTCAAATGTCTTTGGCCGTTAAAACCGGCTGGCCAGCCGATAGTTTTATGATATGCTCATCACGATCTTATCGATCGACGCGCCGGGCGCGACCATCGGCAATACCATCGTATCCTGGTCGATCACGCAGTGGATCAGGCACGGCGAGTTCTTTTCCAATGCTGATTTGAGCGCTTTTTCAAAATCATCCGCATTGTCAACCTTCTCGGCAGCGTATCCGAATCCTTCGGCAATCGCGCAAAAATTAAGTTCGGGAAGCGTCGTTTCGGCGTGCCGGCCGTCAAAGAACAGCGTTTGCCACTGACGCACCATACCGAGCGTCCTGTTATCCATCAATATCGTGATAATCGGCAGTTTGTAACGTATGGTCGTTGCCATTTCGTTCAGGTTCATCCGAAAACAGCCGTCACCGGTGATGTGCAAAACGCGTTTTTGGGGACAGGCGACCTGTGCGCCGATCGCGGCGCCAAGCCCGTATCCCATCGTACCAAGGCCGCCCGACGTGATGAACTTGTTGTGCTTCTCAAACGGAAAATACTGCGCCGTCCACATCTGATGCTGGCCGACGTCTGTCACGATAATCGTATCCTCGCCAAGGTTTTGCCCGGCCTTCTCGAGTATCTTTTTCGGCAGATGGTCTTTGGGTATATGCGCCAGGTTTTCCGCTTTCCATGCACCCACGCTTTTCACCCACTCGTTATGCTTCTTCTTCGGAAGCACTTTATTGATGCAGGTGAGCGCTGTCTTGATATCCTGTATCATATGCATGTCCGTCGGAATGTTTTTGTTGACCTCAGATGCGTCGATGTCGATCTGTATGATCTTTGCATGCGACGCGAACTTGCTTGAGTCGCCCGTCACCCTGTCGCTGAAACGCGCGCCAAGCACGAGCAGCAGGTCGCAGTTCTGGAAAGCCATGTTGCTCGCTTTCGTGCCGTGCATGCCGACAAGGCCGGTGTAGAGCCGGTGTTCGCCCGGGAAAGAACTCGTGCCCATCAATGTGCACGCAACAGGTGCGTCGATGCGCTCCGCAAGCTCAAAAAGCTCGTCCGCGGCACCAGAGAGCACAACGCCGCCGCCTGCCAGTATGACCGGCCTTTGTGCGCTCGCGATCATCTCTTTGATCTCGTCGATCGGAATATCCGTCAGCTTGCACTGCATGGTCAGTTTCCCGACAGCCGTGTCATATTCGCATTCCTCGGCAAACGCATCGCTGGTGATATCGATCAGCACAGGCCCCGGCCTGCCGCTTTTTGCAAACGCAAACGCCTCTCTGAACACGCGTGATATTTGCTCCGCGCTTTTTATCTGATAATTGTGCTTGGTGATGGGCATCGTCACGCCCATGATGTCCACTTCCTGAAAGCTGTCGCGTCCAAGCAGGCTGGCCGGCACGTTGCCTGTGATCGCGATGATCGGAATCGAATCCATATACGCCGTCGCGAGGCCCGTAACAAGGTTTGTCGCGCCGGGACCGGATGTTGCAAAACACACACCGACCTTGCCTGTTGCCCTCGCATACCCGTCCGCCGCGTGAGAAGCGCCCTGTTCATGCGCCGTTTCAATATGCCTGATCTTATCTTCACAATAAAGCGCATCATAAAGTTTGATGACCTTGCCGCCGGGATACCCGAATATGACATCCACACCCTCACGCTTTAAACACTCCATGATGATCTGTACACCTGTCAGTTTCATATGCCTCTCCTCTCTTATTCCAATATGGCGCCTTTGTCTGCAGAGGACACGAGCCTTGCGTATCTGGAAAGCCATCCGCTTTTGACGCTGGGTTCTCTCTTTTCTAATTTGGACAGCCTGCTATCGATCGTTTTCTGGTCGACTGCAAGCGTTATCGTTCTGTTTGGAATATCAATTTCAATTTTGTCGCCTTCTTCTACCGCTGCAATCACGCCGCCGGCCTGTGCCTCGGGAGAAACGTGCCCGATCGCCGCGCCCCTTGTCGCGCCGCTGAAACGCCCGTCCGTGATCAGCGCGACCTGTTTATCCATGCCCATGCCCGCGAGCGCAGACGTCGGCGATAGCATCTCGCGCATGCCCGGGCCGCCTGACGGCCCTTCATAGCGTATGACCACGACGTCGCCGGCTTGTATGTCTCCGGCATAGATTGCCTTGATAGCCGCTTCTTCGCCGTCAAACACGCGCGCCGGGCCAGTGTGGCGCATCATCTCGGGCGCAACGGCAGACTGCTTGACGACACATCCGTTCGGCGCGATATTGCCCCAGAGTACCGCAATACCGCCCTCGACGGAGTATGGATCGTCAAAACTGCGAATCACGTTTGGGTTCAGTATACATGCATTTTTGACCGCCTCGGCCATCGTCATATTGTTGACCGTCATAACGCCGCCGTTTAAAATACCGTTTCGATTCAGCTCATTCAGCACCGCGTACACACCGCCCGCGTAGTGCAGGTCGACAACGTGCGTGTTGCTGGCAGGCGCAAGCCGGCAGAGATTCGGCGCGCTTTTACTGATGCTGTCCACCATTTTAAGGCTTAAATCGATACCGCATTCATGCGCGATCGCCGGAAGATGCAGCACAGAGTTTGTCGAGCACCCGAGCGCCATATCGAGTTTCAGCCCGTTCTCGAACGCCTGCTGCGTCATGATATCCCTTGGGCACAGGCCGGCATCAAGCAGCTTCATCAGCATCTCGCCGCTGTTTTTCGCGAACCGTATGCGCTCCGCGCTGACGGCGGGTATCGTGCCGTTGCCGCCCATCGCCATACCGATCGCCTCGCAGAGGCAATTCATGCTGTTCGCCGTAAACATGCCCGCGCACGAACCGCACCCGGGACATGAGGAATTCTCCAACTGTTCAAGTTCACAGGCGCTCAACTTGCCCGCGGTATACGCGCCCACCGCTTCAAACAGCGTTGACAAACTGGCGTCTTTTCCTTTCAGGTCTCTGCCCGGCATCATCGGGCCGCCGCTGACGAATATCGAAGACCGGTTGATCCGCGCCGCCGCCATCAGCATACCCGGTATGATCTTGTCGCAGTTTGGGACAAACGCCACCGCGTCGAAGCCGTGCGCCATGACCATCGATTCGGTCGAGTCCGCGATCAGCTCCCTCGACGCGAGCGAATATTTCATGCCCGCGTGACCCATCGCGATGCCGTCGCAGATACCGATCGATGGCACCATTACGGGCGTGCCGCCCGCCATTCTGATGCCGTCCGCGACCGCGTTCGCTATTTTATCCAAATGGATATGACCCGGCACGATGTCGCTCGTCGCGTGCACGACGCCCACAAGCGGACGGGAAAGCTCGCTGTCCGTATACCCCATCGCCTTGAACAAAGAACGGTGAGGCGCCCTGTCCACACCTTTTTTTACGCTGTCACTTATCATATCGTTATACTGCCTCCAGGTAATATATTACGGCATCCGCCATCTCCCGGGTGGAGATCGTTTTTTCTCCCTCCAGCGCGATGTCAGCCGTTCTTGCGCCGCTTGAGAGCGCATCGTTAACCGCTGTCTCTATCTTCTTTGCGGTCTCTTCCTGCCCGAGCGAGTACCGCATCATCATCGCCGCCGACAGTATCGCCGCCAGCGGATTGGCGATACCCTTGTCCGCGATATATCGGTGATAGTTCAGCTTAATATCCGTGTTTTTGATGGCGCTTTCAATCACGCGCAAAGCCTCGCCAATCACTTCCGGGCCGATACCGTCGCCCGGTATCACTGCAATATTATATCCCATGTTGACTCCTCATGTTGTCTCTGTTATATGCATGGGCTTACACACGCCTGACCAACAAAACCTCAGGCGTATACGCCCGATTCAGTCTTTTTTACACAGAAGCAGATGGTCAATCGAGTCGATCAGCGCAAAGAGGCTGGCCTCGATCACATCGGTCGATACGCCCATGTTGTGCCAATAGTTCTCTCCGTCGCTCGATTCGATCACGACGCGCACCTTTGCCCCCGTCGCCGCGTTTGTATCGAGTACGCGCACTTTATAGTCGGTCAGCGTCACGGACTTCAGTTCCGGGAAGAATTGCCCCAACGCTTCTCTGAGCGCCTTGTCGAGCGCGTTGACAGGGCCGTTGCCCTCTGCCGCCGCCATGCGGTTTTCTCCGTTCACATTGACCTTGACGACCGCGTACGCGCCAAACGTGTTTTCATGTGTCGGTTCGTCGCTGACCTTGAAATGCACAAGCGAAAACTTCGACTTGTGGAGCCCAAGCTCTTTCATCACAAATATCCGGAAACTGCTCTCCGCGCCCTCAAAGCTGTATCCCTCGTTTTCAAGGTCTTTGAGCCTTTCCATCAGCGCGCCGACCTTTTTTTTGTCCTTCGCGACTTCGGGAAACTCGTCTTCAAGCTTTGTCGCCATCGCGCTCTTTCCCGCAACCTCTGAGAGCAGGTATTCGCGGCTGTTGCCGACAAGCGACGGTTCGATATGCTCGAACGAGCCTTCTGCTTTGCAAAGCCCGTCGATATGCATGCCGCCCTTGTGTGCAAAAGCGTTCCGGCCGACATACGGCAGCGTCTCGTCAAACGGAAGGTTTGTGATCTCCGCGGCTTCTCTTGCGACATGATACAGGTCTTTGATATGATCGCCGATGCAATCGTATCCGAGCTTTAACTGAAGGCCGGGTATGATGGAACTCAGCCGCGCGTTGCCGCACCGCTCGCCGTAGCCCAGCAGCGTGCCCTGGACATGCACCGTACCAAGCTGCACGGCCAATATCGTATTCGCGACCGCGAGCTCCGAATCGTTGTGCACATGGATGCCCCATTTGACATCGGCCGCTTCCATGGCCGCTTTGATGGCTTCCTCGAGCTCTCTTGGCATCGTTCCGCCGTTGGTGTCGCAAAGCGCAATGGTACCCGCGCCGGCTCTGCACGCGGTTCTGACCACATCCAGCGCATAGCCGCTGTTAGCTTTAAACCCGTCAAAATAATGCTCGGCGTCAAATATGACTTCTCTGCCGCTTTCTTTTAAATACCTGACTGTATCATATATCATGCAGAGATTTTCTTCAAGCGTGGTGCCGATGACGTCCGTCGCGTGCAGATCCCACGCTTTCCCGAACACCGCCACAACATCCGTCCCCGCGTCCATCAGCGATTTGACACCGGCGTCCACTTTCACGTCCGTATTTTTGCGCCGCGTGCTGCCGAAAGCGACAAGCTTCGCGTTTTTGAGGCTGACCCTGACGGCTTGCTCAAAAAACAGGCGCTCTTTAGGATTAGAGGCAGGATTCCCTGCCTCAATATAGTCTATGCCAAGGCTGTCGAGCAGCCCCAGCATATATATTTTGTCGGACAACGAATAGTTAATGCCTCGCGCCTGCGCACCGTCACGCAGCGTTGAATCAAAGATCTCTATTCTTTTTGCCATGTTTTTCTCCTATCCCTCGCGAGTAATGACCTTGCTTAATACTCCGGTTCTTTTTGCCAAGGCATCATTTTACGCAGCTCTTTGCCCACTTTCTCGACGGGGAGGTCGCGTTCCAGTCTTTTCCTTGCCATGAAAGCCGGCCGTCCCGCCTTGTTTTCAAGTATCCACCTTTTCGCGAATTCGCCTTCCTGGATCTCTTTTAAGACCTGTTTCATTTCTTTTCTTGTCTCGTCCGTGATGATGCGCCGGCCGATCGAATAATCGCCGAATTCGGCCGTGTCGCTGATCGAATAGCGCATATACGACAGGCCGCCCTGGTTGATCATATCGACAATCAGTTTCATCTCGTGCAGGCACTCAAAGTACGCGCTCTCGGGCTCGTATCCCGCTTCGACAAGCGTATCAAAACCGGCTTTCATCAGCTCGGTCACGCCGCCGCACAGAACGGCCTGCTCACCGAAAAGATCCGTCTCCGTCTCTTCTCGAAACGTCGTCTGCAATATGCCCGCGCGCGCGCCGCCGATGCCGTACGCGTATGCCAGCGCGACATCCTGCGTATCGCCCGAAGGATCCTGCGCAACCGCGATCAGGCAGGGCACGCCTTTGCCTTCCTGATACTGAGAGCGTACCGTATGACCCGGGCCCTTGGGCGCGATCATAAACACGTTGACGTCAGCTGGCGGCCGTATCTGTCCATAATGGATATTGAAACCGTGCGCAAACATCAGGTATTTTCCGGCCGTCAGATTGGGTTTGACAGATTCCTCATAGATCGCGGGCTGCTTTTCGTCGTTGACCAGCATCACAATGATATCCGCCTGTTTTGCGGCATCCGCCGCCGTTGCGACTTTTAGCCCCTGGGCCTCTGCCGCCTTCCAGGATCTGGAGCCGTTGTACAGACCGACGATCACGTCAAAACCTGATTCGTGCAAATTGAGCGCGTGCGCATGCCCCTGGCTGCCATACCCGATAATCGCGATCGTTTTGCCCGTCAGATACTCTTTTTTACAGTCTTCCTGATAAAATAATTTTGCCATTTTCCCTCTCCTTTAATCTTAATATGTTAATACTGTTGATTTTAATTATTCTACAACCGTTTAAAACACCTTTTATTATAACTCATATAACCGTTACCTTCCCAAAAAGCCTGAGACAGAAGGTTCTTAATCGATACCACGCACTCCGCTCTGTTAATTCCATTGTCTATAAACCATGCTTCACATTCAGACAGCAGTTTTCTCCCTGCACCCTTGCCCCGGAATTTTTCCGCTACGCACATGGAATAGACTTCTCCGATCTTGCTGTCCAAGTATACTGGCGGCAGATCATCAATCATAGCAAATACATACCCAATAACTTCGTCTTCGGCACAGCACACAAAAACTCTTTTGTCCTGATCCATGATATTCGCCAGCGCGTAATCGCGGAATAGTTCTTCAGCATTCGTTTTCATATTATAGACAGAATCTAAATCCATATGAAAACGCATCATGACTTTCCACAACGAAACAATGCTTTCCAGGTCCTCTCTATTAGCCCTTCTTATGCGCATAAAGGCTTATCCTTTCTTAAACTTCACAGATCGATGTATGCTATAAATCATCCCTGCCTATTTTTCTTCTTAAAATCCTCCTGCCAGATTTCCTTGCCATTATATCTTAATAATCATCGCCTTTATACAACTGTGTATCGCCGCTCTCAAGAGCGACCATACCCGTTCTCGCAATTTCAACAATACCGAACTTTTTAAACGCTTCGATACTCTCGTTAATATATGATATCGTACCTGTAAGCTGCACCGTCGTCGTATGTTCGCCCATATCAAGCACAACGCCCCACCTTGAGTTCACGACTTCCATAAAATCTTTTCTGTCGATACCGACAGCGCCGACCTTGACAAGCGCGATCTCCCTCAGTGTTCCTTTGTCCCTTGGTATTTCTTTGATGGCTTTAACATCGAGCAGCTTGTCGAACTGCTTGATAACCTGCTCGATCACGGAATCATCGGCAAACATGACGATCGTGATCCTTGACAGAGCGGGGTCGTCCGTCACACCGACGGTCAGGCTCTCGATATTAAACCCGCGCCTGCTGACAAGACCCGATATTCTGCAAAGTACGCCGGGCTGATTTGATACGATAAAAGATATGACTCGCTGCATTTTATTTTTCCTTTCTATTCGTTATAATAAAAAAACCGCATACTCCTCTATAAAATTGAAGAGACGCAGTTGTTATTCCAACCTCGCGGTACCACTCATCTTGTCTTTGAAAAAAGACCACTTCAGACTCCATCAAGCCCTAAATCGATAACGGGATTAACCGGCTATGTCTACTTAGCCTTTCGACACGCAACTCCGGAGGGATTCGTCTAACACCACGTTGCTGGATTGCACCAGATACCAGCTCTCTGTAAACATGCGTGTTAACCCTGTCTCCATCAACGTTTTATATTATAAAGATATTAACAAACATATTTTTATTTGTCAATAAATAATGGGGAAATTATGCTTTTCTTTATCTGATTGCTATCTTTTTTTCGTGAATTTCATTTGCCTTGCAGTGGATAATTAAAAAATTATACACAAATAACATTTCTTTTGTTTTTATTGACAAGCGCTGTATCAATCTCTTATAATGTACTAGTTTCTATATCGGTTTGGAGAAGTACCCAAGTTTGGCTGAAGGGGCTCCCCTGCTAAGGGAGTAGGCCGGGGTAACCGGCGCGAGGGTTCAAATCCCTCCTTCTCCGCCAAAATCTACAAT
>JAQTSP010000158.1 GCA_028711205.1 Eubacteriales bacterium
GAACCTGTTTGTCGATTCTCTGGTGGCGCCGTTAAGCGTCATCAACACGATTGTTCTGCTGGTCGGCATGAGAAAGAAGGACGGCTTAAGGCATAATTTTGAGATGCTCGAAGACCTCTGGAGCAAGCATGATGTATATACGGGCAAGGATGAGAATTAAATGAAGCAAGTAGGCGTTGTCGGCGGCGGGCCTGCGGGAATGATGGCTGCGTACGCTGCAGCGGCAGCAGGGAAAAGCGTCCGGCTTTTTGAGAAAAACAAAAAGCTCGGCAAAAAGCTCTACATCACCGGAAAAGGGCGGTGCAATCTGACAAACTCGGCGCCCATACAGGATTTTTTTGATAACGTCATATCAAACCGCAATTTCCTATACAGCGCGTTTTATACGTTTGGCAACACGCAACTTACGGATATGCTGGCCGGGTTCGGGCTTCCCACAAAGACCGAGCGCGGCGGCCGCGTATTTCCTGTTTCGGACAAATCGAGCGACGTCTTAAAGACGCTCGGCAAAGCGCTTGACAGCGCAGGGGTGCGCATATCGCTGGGCGCGAATGTGCAGGATATCGTTATCAATGACGGCCGCGTGGCCGGTATCATCTGTGATGGCGGGCCGCTTTTTTTTGACAGCGTGATTATCGCAACGGGGGGGTTATCGTATCCTTCGACAGGCTCAACGGGTGACGGATATGCATTTGCGAAAAACGCGGGGCACACGATCGTTGAATTATGCCCTTCTCTTGTGGCGCTTGACACTGAAGAAGACGTCAGCGCGTTGGCGGGGCTGTCGCTGAAAAATGTTCGTTTATCGCTGATGCAAGACGGGAAAACCGTATATAGCGCGCAGGGTGAGATGCTGTTTACACATACGGGCATATCGGGGCCGCTGGGTTTGACGGCAAGCGCGTATATGAGCGGCGGCCGCTGCGGTATCGTTATTGACATGAAACCGGCGCTTGACGCAACAACGCTTGATCAAAGGCTGCAAAGGGACATGGCCGAAAAACGCAACAAGGATTTCTCGAATGTGCTTGGCGGGTTGATTCCGCAGAAGCTGATACCGATTGTCGTACTGCGCACCGGCATCAGCGCTGATAAAAAGGCGCATTCGATCACGCGGCAGGAGCGGGCCGCTCTTGTGAAAACGCTCAAATCGCTTGAGTTTATGGTCATGGGCAAAAGGCCGGCCGACGAAGCCGTGATCACGCGGGGCGGTGTCAATGTGAAAGAGATCGACGCGTCGACGATGCAGAGCCGGCTTTGCCCGGGCCTCTATTTTGCGGGCGAGGTCATTGATGTCGACGCGCTGACAGGCGGATACAACCTCCAGATCGCGTTTTCCACGGGATATCTTGCGGGTGTAAGCTGTTGACAATCCAAAATATATATGATATCATCCTTGTGCTTGAAAGAAGAGACTGCCCGTTTCTCACCTGTCGGCAATGGCCAGGCAAGGTAAGCAGAGTTTTTTGTTGATATGACGGGTATGTGTACCCGTTTTTTATTTTGTTAAAAACATTGATTCTGCGCAATGTTTGCAAGAAAAAAATATATATGGAGGTGTTTAACATAGCAAACGAACATCAGATTAACGAGCAGATTCGGGATAAGAGTATTCGTGTCATTTCGGATGACGGCGAACAGCTGGGTATTTTATCTGTGCGTGAGGCGATGAATATTGCGGATGAGAAGGGTCTTGATCTTGTGAAGGTGTCGCCAAGTGCGAATCCTCCCGTATGCAAGATCATGGATTACGGCAAATTTCGATTTGAACAGTCAAAAAAGCTTAAAGAGGCAAAGAAAAACCAAAAGATAATTGTTTTAAAAGAAATGCGGCTGTCGGCAACAATCGATAAACACGACCTTGAAGTCAAAGCAAAAAGCGTCAGCAAGTTTTTAATTGCCGGCGATAAGGTCAAGGTATCCATTCGTTTCAAGGGAAGACAGATGACACATACGGAACAAGGTCTGCAAGTGATGAAAGGATTTTTTGCTATGGTTGAAGAAAGTGCCGTCATAGAAAAAAGTGCAAAGCTTGAAGGCAGAAATATGTTTATGATATTAGCACCAAAGAACTAACAAGGAGGATACTTAAAAGATGCCAAAAATTAAAACGCACAGGGGCGCGGCAAAAAGGTTCTCGCTGACCAAAACCGGTAAGGTCAAAAGAGCCAAGGCTTACAAGAGCCATATCCTGAATAAAAAGAGCACGAAAAGAAAAAGGAACTTAAGACAGGGTACGTATGTCGTTGCGCAGGAGCAACAAAATATCAAACAGCTTATTCCTTACAAATAGCAATGACAGGAGGTAGAACAAAATGGCAAGAGTCAAAGGGGCAGTCAATGCCCGCAAAAAGCACAAAAAAGTTTTAAAACTAGCGAAAGGATATTTCGGAGCCAAATCCAAGCAATTTAGAGCGGCAAATCAGGCTGTGATGAAATCGATGAGGTATGCCTACGTGGGCAGAAAGCTCAAGAAAAGAGATTTCAGAAGCCTTTGGATAACAAGAATCAATGCAGAAGCCAGAGTCAATGGCCTCAGCTATTCGTGTTTGATCAACGGGCTCAAGAAAGCCGGCGTCATGGTCAACAGAAAGATGCTGGCGGATATGGCGGTCAACGATAAACCCGCGTTTGCCGGTATGGTCGATGTCGCGAAGAAAAAACTGAATGCTTGAAAACGATAAATAGGAGTTTCCATATAAATGGAGGCTCTTATTTTTTTATTTATGAATGCCAACAGAATGGGTTTGACATCCGAACAACATGCATTTATAGTTAATTTATGATAGTACTGGGCATAGACCCGGGGCTTGCGCTGATGGGATACGGCGTAATCAGCTCGGCTGACAATAAAATAGCGCTTTTAGAGTGCGGCACGATCGTCACAAAAGCACAGATGCCCTTCCCGAGGCGGCTTGCGGTGATACACGAAAATATAAAGCAGCTGCTGGGGAAGTATGACCCTGACTGTATCGCGTTCGAAGAGCTGTTTTCGGGCAAGAATGTCAAGACGGTCATACAGGTCGCACAGGCGCGGGGCGCGGCAATGGCGGCGGCGTTTGGCACGGGCGCCGAACTTTATGAGTATACGCCGATGCAGATCAAGCAGGCGGTCGTGGGCTATGGCCGAGCGGATAAAAAGCAGGTGCAGGAGATGGTGCGGCTGCTGCTTGGCATGGAGGAGATCATACGGCCGGATGACGCGGCCGACGCGGTGGCGTGCGCCATATGCCACGCGCATACCAGCCGTTTTTCAGGCGCATTTCGGATAAAATAAGAGGGTATCATATGTACGAATATATCAAAGGCGAGATCATCGAGACGGGCAGGGATCATGCGGTCGTTGAAGCGGGCGGCATCGGATACTGTATATATACCACCGCGCAGTCACTTGCTCACATAAAAACGGGAGAGCCTGCCAAGCTTTATTGCCAGTTTGTTGTCAGGGAAGACGCGCATACGCTGTACGGGTTTTTTACGCCCGAAGAAAAGGCGATGTTTATCAGGCTGACGGGTGTGTCGGGTATCGGCCCCAAAGTCGCGCTCGCGATACTTTCGGCGATGAAAGTCAGCGAACTTGCGGCGGCGATCATTACGTCCGACGAGATGGCGTTTCAAAAAATATCGGGTGTCGGCAAAAAGACGGCGCAGCGTATCATCATCGACCTTGCGGAAAAGATCGGTACGAATGAGACGATCGATTTAGCAGATGTGCCGGCTGCCGGTGCGGCGGGTGCCGAGGCCGAAGCCGTGGGTGCGCTCTGTTCGCTGGGATACAACCGGGCCGAGGCCATGCGCGCCGTGTCGTCGGTCAGGAATCTGGGCGATACGACGGAGGAGATCATACTCATGGCGCTAAAGCGCATCGGTGCGTAAGGGGGAATATTAATTGGACGAAAACAGGATCGTATCGGCGGAGAGAAAAGATATCGACGAAATCACCGATTACGCGCTGCGCCCGACAACGCTCGGGGAATTTGTCGGCCAGCATAAAGCTAAAGAAAACCTGAAGGTTTTCATGACGGCGGCGAAAAACCGAAACGAGTCGCTCGATCATGTGCTGCTTTACGGGCCGCCCGGGCTTGGAAAAACGACGCTGGCGTTCATCATCGCTTCAGAAATGGGTGTGAACATACGCGTAACGTCGGGCCCCGCGATAGAGCGCCCGGGAGACTTAGCGTCGATACTGACCAACCTCAACAAAGGCGATGTGCTGTTTGTGGACGAGATTCACAGGCTCAACGCGAGCGTCGAATAGGTATTGTACCCCGCGATGGAAGATTATGCGCTCGATATCATCATCGGAAAAGGGCCCTCAGCCCGGACGCTGCGGCTTGACCTGCCGCGGTTCACGCTTGTCGGCGCCACAACGAGAGCGGGTATGCTGACGTCGCCTCTGCGTGACCGGTTTGGCGTGATTCACCGCCTTCAGATGTATTCGCCAGAGGAGCTTTCATGCATCGTGAAAAGGTCGGCCGGGATACTGGGTATCAGCATCGACGAGGACGCTGCGCTCGAGATCGCGTCGCGTTCGAGAGGCACGCCGCGGGTCGCAAACAGGCTTTTGAAGCGTGTGCGGGATTTTGCCGAGGTCAAAGGCACGGGCAGGATCACGCTGGAGGCGGCGCGGTACGGCCTGGAAATGCTCGAAGTGGACGAGATCGGACTTGATGGTGTCGATAAAACGATACTCGAGACGATCATAACGAAGTTTGACGGCGGCCCTGTGGGCTTGGATACGCTGTGCGCGGCGACCAATGAAGAGCGCATCACGATAGAGGACGTCTACGAGCCGTTTCTGATACAGCTTGGGTTTTTGTCAAAAACACCGAGAGGGCGCGTCGCGACGAAGCTTGCCTACGCGCATATGGGCGTTCCGTTCTGCGGCGAGGACACGCTGCAGATAAAACTGGACATCACGGAGGAATGATTGAAGACAAGCGATTTTTATTATGACCTTGACGAGCGCCTCATCGCGCAGACGCCGATAGAAAAACGCGACATGTCAAGGCTTCTGGTATACGACAGACAAACGAAGCAAGTCGAACACAGGATTTTTTTAGAAATAACCGAATATTTACGGCCGGGGGACGCTTTGGTCATCAACGAGACCAAGGTGCTGCCGGCAAGGCTTTACGGCATTAAAAAAGGAACGGGCAGAGAATGCGAGTTTCTGCTGCTGCGGCGGCTGTCGCTTGACGAATGGGACGTGATACTCAAGCCGGGCAGAAAACTGAAAATCGGCGACACGGTGGTTTTTTCAGACGATCTTTACGCGGAAATATTGAAAAAAAAGCAAGACGGCGTCACAGAAGTCCGGTTTTTGTTTGACGGCGTGTTCGAAGAGATACTAGACCGTCTGGGCGAGATGCCGCTGCCGCCGTATATCCACGAGAAGCTCGAGGATAAATCGCGGTACCAGACAGTGTATGCGAAAGACGAAGGCTCTGCCGCGGCACCGACGGCGGGACTGCATTTTACGCCCGGGCTGCTTCAAAAAATCGAAGAAAGCGGTGTCGCCGTCGCAAGGCTGACGCTGCACGTCGGCCTGGGCACGTTCCGGCCGGTCAAGACGAAGAACATCGAAGACCATATCATGCACGAGGAATACTACAGCGTACCCGAGACAGCCGCAGAGGCGATCAATTCGGCCCGAAACAAAGGCGGCCGCGTCGTTGCCGTGGGCACGACAAGCGTGCGCACGCTCGAATCGGTCGCGGGCCATGACGGCGTCATCAGCGCCGGAAGCGGATATACCGGCATATTCATCACGCCGGGGTACCGGTTCAAGGCAGTGGATGCGCTGATCACCAATTTTCATCTGCCCGAGTCGACGCTGCTGATGCTGGTATCGGCGCTTGCCGGAAGGGAAGAGACGCTGGCGCTCTATAAAACGGCGGTGGAGGAAAGATACCGCTTTTTCAGTTTCGGCGACGCGATGCTGATACTTTAGACGGAGGGAATATGCCGATTCGATTTCAGATAATCAAAAAGTGCGGTGACAGCGCGGCAAGGACAGGGCGCATCGAAACGCCGCACGGCAACATA
>JAQTSP010000159.1 GCA_028711205.1 Eubacteriales bacterium
GCCAAGCGCTGCGACCAGTGTGTGTTTGTTGATTTTGTTCAGATATTTTTTCATATCGTAATCACCTGAACAATATATATGCAAAAATATGGTGATAATATGGCTTGTTTAATGAAATAATAATGGCGCAGGACAAAGCAAGCGGATATAATAGAAAAAAAACAAGGAGATTATCATGGCAAAACTCACGTTCGATTTCAATAACGCCACCGCCGGCATGGTTGGCGATCATGGTTTTACCGAAGAGGAAATCGCAAAAGCAAACGATATGCTGGCGGGCGCGCACCGCGCGGTGAACGGCCGTCAAATGGGTTTCAGGCTTCTCCCAAACGGTCAGGAGGATATTCTACAGGATATCATCGATACAGGCGCATCAATACGGTCAGCATACGATAACTTTGTCGTGCTGGGCATCGGCGGGTCTGCACTGGGGCCGATATCCGTGGGCCACGCGCTCTCATACGGCAGGCACGGCATCAACTTTTTTGTCGAAGACAACGTGGACCCCGAGAGGCTGACGCGCCTTTTTGACACAATCGATATTGGCCGTACGATGTTCAATGTGATCACAAAATCGGGCAAAACGTCCGAGACGATGGCGCAGCTGATGTGCGTTGCAGACAGGCTGCAAAAAAAAGGCCTCGCGCTGCGTGAGCATATTGTTGCGACCACGGACGAGAAAAACGGCAATCTGATACGTATCGCGAAAGAGGAACATTTAAAGACGTTTGTGATACCCGCGGGCGTCGGCGGACGGTTTTCGGAGCTGTGCCCGGTCGGGCTACTGCCGGCGGCGGTGTGCGGCCTTGATATCCGCGCAATGCTTGCTGGCGCGGCATATATGGACGCGGTGTGCGGCAGGGAAGAGAACAACCCGGCCGCGCTGTACGCGCTTTTGCACGTGCTTGGCATCAGCAAAGGGATAAATATCAGCGTGATGATGCCGTACGCCGACAGCTTGAAATACATGGCCGACTGGTACGCGCAGCTTTGGGCGGAGTCGCTCGGCAAACGGTTTGACAGAGACGGCCGTGAGGTCAACACGGGACAGACGCCGGTGGGGGCTTTGGGCGTGACGGATCAGCATTCGCAGATACAGCTTTATACCGAGGGGCCCTATGACAAAATCATCACGTTTTTGAAAGTCGGAAGCTTCCGGTGCGATCTTGACATTCCCGCCGCGTTTCCTTACGTTGAGGATATCGCGTATCTTGGCGGCAAGACGTTCGGCGCACTGCTCGAGGCCGAGAGAAGCGCGACGGAATATGCGCTTTTGCGCGCGGGGCGGCCGAACATCACCATTACCATGGACGATGTGTCCGAGTATACGGTAGGCGCGCTGCTGCATTTCTTCGAGATGGCGACGGCGTACGCGGGGGAGATGCTTGGCATCGACGCGTTTGACCAGCCGGGTGTGGAGGAAGGTAAGCTGGCGACGTTCGCGCTGATGGGCAAGAGCGGGTTTGAAGAGAAAAAGGCGGAGATGGACGCGCAGACGCCAAAGAAAAGCGAGTGGATCATCGAATGATGGTATATTGAGTGAGGGGTGTTGACATGAAAGCATTGATTACGGGGGCGAGCTCGGGCATCGGGCGTGACATGGCGCATGTGCTGGCAGGAATGGGATACGATCTGATACTGGTGGCACGGCGCAAGGAACTGTTGGCGCAGCTGAAAGAAGAGCTGCCCGTCGAAGTGAGGGCCATTGCGCTTGACCTGGGGCAAGGGAAAAACTGCATGGCGCTCTATGCGCAGGTCAAAGACGAGCCCATTGAGATACTGATCAACAATGCGGGTTTCGGGCTGATCGGCCCGTTTCACATGACAGATATTAATACAGAGCTGGCGATGATCGATATCAATATCAAAGCGGTGCACATACTGACTAAGCTCTTCTTAAAAGATTTTATTAAAAGAGACAGCGGATACATACTCAACGTATCGTCTTTAGCAGGATTTTTGCCGGGGCCGCTGATGGCGGCGTATTACGCCTCCAAAGCGTATGTGCGCTATATCAGCGAAGCGGTCTGGGAAGAGCTGCGCCAGCAAAAAAGCAACGTCAGTATCAGCGCGCTCTGTCCGGGCCCCGTGCCGACAGCGTTCAATAAAATAGCGCAGGCCAGGCGCATCAGCGGCAAAGGGCTGCCGAGCGCGGTTGTTGCCCGTTACGCAATAAAACAGATGTTCAAGAAAAAGCGCGTGATCGTGCCGGGTTTCGGCATGAAAGCGGTGCACGGCGTACAGCGTATACTGCCAATGCGGGCGCTGCTTGCCTTTGCACATAAGCGCATGACGCATAAGGGCGCGCTGGATGAATAAAAAAGGGCGGAAACAATCCGCCCATACAGAGATCAAACCTATGCGTTTGCTGTGCGCTGTTTCGGCACTTTGCTTTTTTCCGCCTGCCGTTTGAACGATTCGATCATGCGGCGGATAGGCGGTATCACCGCGATGCCGATACAGATCGCAAGGTCGACGAGCGCGAACGAATTGTAGAGCAGCGAGTAAACAAGCGCGCTTTGCCCGGGCGCCGCATACTCTGCAAAGAATATCGCGCCGGATGCGACGTGCGCCACGTATCTGAGCACGCCCGCGAGCGCCATGCCGGGATAGATGCTCTTTTTAAATACACCGGCAAGGCCCAACACGATAAACGCAAGGCCGTAGTCAAGCAAAAACTGTGCCCAGTGCACCACATAGAAGCTTTGCAAACACTGCAGCAGCCCATACGCAAGACCGACGATCAGCCCCTTGGGTGTGCCGTAGACATACGCGAAAAGCATGATCGGAAGCATGCTGGCCGGCGTGATCGAGCCGCCCTGGGGCATTTCCCACACCTTGATGAACGACAGCAGAAACGCGAGAGCCAGGCACATTGCCGCCGCCGAAAGCTCCCGTATCGTCCATGCGCTTTTGGTCTCGTGTTTTTTGCGCATCAGCGCGGTCAGCACAAAAGCGCCGATCAGTATGGCCGCCGCGACCGCGATGATCCATACCCTGTTCGCTTCGAGGAACGCCCCGAAGTCGATACTGAATTGTTCGTAGTTGTTCTCCATTTAACTTCACCTCTGATTGAATTTATTTGCCGCATAAGGTAAAATGGAAAAGAGAAGATCGTGTCCATTTGCTTTGTTAAAAAGAAAAGGTATATACCGCTAAGTATATACCCATCCCTAAAAAGCAAAAAACCCGTGCACCGCACGGGGAAACGACGTTCATCTTGCTTCCCTGCGTTGGAATTATCCAACAGGTTCAAAGGGTTTTGCGCGTGCCACGCGCATCTCAGCCATAATTTGGCCCCCCTAGCGGTTAAGGGAATTATAACGCCAAACGGCAGGTGTGTCAATAGTATATTGGAGGCAAAGTCATGTATCATTTTTTCAGCTATATGGCAAAGATGAAGCATATCAAACGGTGGGGGCTGATGCGCAACACGCGGGAAGAGAACATACTAGAACACTCGCTTCAGGCCGCGATGATCGCGCACGCGCTGGCCGTGATCAAAAACACGCTCTTTGGCGGCAACGTTGATGCGGCGCATGTGATGACGCTTGCGGCGTATCACGAGGCGGGCGAAGTCATCACGGGAGACTTGGCCACGCCGATCAAGTATTTTAACCCCGAGATCAAAAAAGCGTACAAAGAGATAGAGAGCGTGGCCGAGCATAAGCTCATCGGCATGCTCCCCGAAGCGCTTCGGGGCGAGTACGAAAAGCTGATACTGCATCGTGAAGACGACGCCGAGGCGTATGCGCTCATCAAGGCGGCGGACAAGATCTGCGCGTATTTAAAGTGCGTCGAGGAACTCTCGGCGGGCAATATGGAGTTTAAGAAAGCGGAGGCGGCCATACTCACGGCCATCGAAAAGATAGACAGGCCGGAGGTCGCCTATTTTATGGAGACCTTTGTGCCAAGCTTTAAGCTGACGCTCGACGAGCTCAATTGACGGGGGTGCCGGCGAGATTGGTTATTCATTATAGATAACGAAAAAGTGCCAAGGCTTTGCGCCAAGGCACTTTTTTCAATACCCCTACGAATTATCATTACTATATGTATTATAATAGGACAAATAGTCCAAAATGTCAATAGGACATATAGGACTATCGTATAATACTGTTTATGGCGATGAAATTACGGATTCGTGAGATCAGGGAAGATCGCGATATTACCCAGAAACAAATCGCGGAATACCTGATATGCGACCAGTCTTTGTATTCGAAATACGAACGCGGGGAAAGAGAAATTCCTCTGCGCTTGCTGGTCAAGCTCGCACGGTATTATCATGTGAGCGTTGATTATCTTACCGGTTTGACAGACGAGGAAACGCGAAAATAGAGTGTAGAAAATAGATATGCTCTTTATTTTGATTACGAACCAGTAAAAATGCCGCATATGCGGCTTTCGTTTATCCCCATCAGTCGTTATTTTCGGAAGAAATGAGCTTTTCCAATTTGTTTTTGACGCGCTGCAGCGCGTTATCCACGGATTTGACGCTGCGGTCTAATTCGTGGGCGACCTCATAATAAGACTTGCCTTCGATATATTTCTTGAGCACCTGCATCTCGAGCGGGGAGAGCAGCTTGCCCATCTTTGACTCGATCGTGGAAAAATCCTCTTTGCCGATGAAGATCTCCTCGGGGTTGGATATCTTTCCGCTGGCGATCACGTCGATCAGCGTCCTGTCCGATTCCTCGTCATACACCGGTTTGTTAAGCGATACATATGAATTGAGCGGCCTGTGCTTTTGGCGCGTGGCCGTTTTGATCGCGGTAATGATCTGGCGCGTGATGCAAAGCTCGGCAAAAGCGCGAAAAGAAGTCAGCCTGGTTGAACGGAAATCCCGAATGGCTTTATAAAGGCCGATCATGCCCTCTTGAACGATATCTTCTCTGTCCGCGCCGATAAGAAAATAAGAACGCGCCTTTGCACGAACAAAATTCTTGTATTTATTGAGCAGATACTCAAGCGCGCCGCCGTCACATTCGCGCGCAAGTTCTGCGATCGTTTCATCCGGCATCGTTTCGTAAATTGAGTATTCTTCCAAAGAAGACCTTTCGCTTGTGCCCAAGTTGCACCCCCCTTTTATTCGCGTATTCATTATATCCGCTGCGGATATGGTAGTCAAGATAGCGGCAGGGTATCTTTAAGTATATTTTTGTCATAGATGTTTTTATTTGTACGCGATGGTGTCAGGATGGAGCCTTTTTAATATTTCGCCTAACACTTATGTTTGTCCTGCCGCTGTTTTTCGTACATCAGCACCGCGGCCGCGACCGATGCGTTGAGCGACCCGGTGCTGCCTTTCATCGGTATGCGCACTTTTAAGTCGCAGTTTTCAAGAACAAGCCGCGAGATGCCTTCCCCTTCCGAGCCGATGACGATCGCGATTGCGCCCGAGAGGGCGGCCGTTTGGGCGTCTTCGCCGGTGACGTCCGCGGCGGCGATCCAGACGCCTTTGCCTTTGAGTTCTTTGATGGCCGCGCTGAGATTGGTCACCTTGGCGACGGGCAGCAGCTCTGCCGCGCCCGACGACGCCTTGAAGGCGACGGCCGAAAGCGACGCGCTGCGGCGTTTGCAGAGTATGATACCATGTGCGCCCAGCACCTCGGCGCTGCGGATGATCGACCCCAGGTTGCCTTCGTCCGTTATGCCGTCGAGTATGATGATAAAAGGCGGTTCGCCCCGCGACTGTGCAAGCCCCAGAATATCGTCAATGGTGCCGTAATCCTTCGCGGCCGCGACGGCGACCACGCCCTGGTGGTTGGCTGGCTTTTCGCCGTACCCGAATTCCATCGTCATGCTGTCGAGCTTTCTTTTATCGACACGGACGACGGGTATGCTGTGCGCTGCGGCCAGCGCCAGGATCTCGCGTACGCTGGGGTCGGCAATGTCTTTGGCCGCCAGTATCTTATCAAGCGACCGGCCGGATTTGATCGCGGCCTTGACCGTGTTTCTTCCGAATATGATGTCCATCTATTTTTTGCCTTTCAAAATTTCAC
>JAQTSP010000160.1 GCA_028711205.1 Eubacteriales bacterium
GCGCCAGGGCATCGATATCGCATATAAAACGTCCCTGCCTTATGTCCTGTCCGGTGATCTGCTGATACGTTTCTGGGACACCCTCGATCTCATACACATCGCTTTCAATTCCGGCTTTGATATTGGACGTCGTGGATATCACACCTGTGACGCCGTATATATACTCGCTCTGCTCGAGTTCTTCAAGGTCGTCAAGCGTCAGATAAGTTTTCTGCGCGCCTGTGAACCGTACCTGAAGCAGGTTAGAGCCAAGGCTCTCGATCTGGCCGGTGATCTCACCTGTCGCGCCCTGTACGACGGATATCAGCAGCGTCACCGCGACCACACCGATGATGATACCGAGCATCGTCAGAAACGACCGCATCTTGTTTCCCTTCAGCGCCATAAACGCCATTTTCAGTGCCTGAGAGAATTTCATGCGCCTTCACCCCCATCCGCGCTGTCAAATGCGATCTTCCCGTCCAGCATATGCAGCCTCCGGCTTGCCTTTTTTGCGATATCATTATCATGCGTGATCAGCAGAATACCTCTGCCTTCTCTGTGCAGGCTGATCAGCAGACTCATGATCTCCTTGCCGGATTTGGAATCAAGATTACCCGTCGGCTCATCGGCCAGTATCAGCGTCGGCTGCGTGGAAAGCGCACGCGCAATCGCCACGCGCTGCTGCTGTCCGCCCGACAGCTCGGTCGGTTTGTGCCGCATCCTGTCGGAGAGGCCCACTTTTGCAAGCGCATCGGTCACACGCTTTTTCCTCTCCGCCATCGACAGCCCCTGATAAACAAGCGGCAGCTCTACGTTCTCGTAAGCGGTCAGTTTCGCCAGCAGGTTAAACTGCTGAAATATGAACCCGATCTCTTTGTTCCTGATCTCTCCAAGCTGGCGCTCAGTATAGTCGTCGATCAGCTGTCCGTTCAGCTTATATTCGCCTTCATCAGCAAGATCAAGGCATCCGATGATATTCATCAGCGTCGATTTGCCGCTTCCGGACGGGCCGATCACCGCAACAAACTCGCCGTCGGATACAGAGAGCGACACACCGTCGAGCGCGCGGACCTCGACCTCGCCCATCTGATAGGTCTTTTTAATGTCTTTTAATTCAATCATATTCACACCTTTATCCGATACCGGAATTATTCTCTGAAATTGCTCATCATCTCTATCTGCTGCTCCTGCAAAGAGAGCTCGCCGACCTGCGGAACGGCCACACGGTCGCCTTCGCTGAGCCCCTCAAGCACCTCGATGTTAACGCCGTCCGTGATACCCGTCACGATCTTATGCGTCGCGGGCGTGTACTGCAGCTCTTCGTTGATGTCTTGCTCGAACACGACGTATTTCTCTTGGTCGATGATCTGTATCGCCTCGATCGGTATGATCAACACGTTTTCCGCGATATCCGATACAATCTCGACATCCGCGCTCATGCCCAGCATCACACCCTCAACGTTCGAAAGCTCCAGCGTAATCGTAAAGTTCGTCACGTTGTTCTCTGATACCCCAACCGGGTTGATGCGCACGACCGCCGCGGTAAATTCCTGCCCGGGCAGTGCGTCAAACGTCACGGATGCCTCGTCGCCAAGCGTGATATCCGCGATGTCAAGCTCGTCGATTTCGACATCGATCTTGACCTCTGCGTTGCTCTCTATCGCAAACAGCGCCGCGCCCTCCTGCACGACTTGATCCCGGTTCAAAGACAGCCCTGAAATAACGCCGTCCATCTCCGCCCTCACAACAAGCGCGTCAAGCTTTGAGAGCACCTCTTCGAGGTCGTTCTCGGCTTCTTTGCGCTGCCCTATCTGTGCATAAAGCCCCGCCGACAATATCTCTCCGTCAAGCCGGAACATCTTGCCGCCTCTCGATACGCTGTCTCCCGTATTCTCATATATCTTCTCGATCACGCCGCCCTCGCCTGTTATATAGACCGGATTTGCGACGCTGACGATCCCTTCGCCAAGATCAGCCCCTTCAGCGGCCGATACGACCGCCGTATCGCCGACAGCAAAATCACCGTCCTCAAAACGGATCTCGGCCTCGGCTGCATCGATACTGTATACCTCGCCTTGAACGCTCTGCGTATCCACCGTCACGGTGACTTTTTCTCCAAGCGCCAAATCGGCGGAATACGGTATCACCGTCTGCATCAGATCATCCGGGCAAATGACGGCAAGCGCGTCGTACTCGGCCATCACAACATCAACGGTGTCGCCAACCGCCGCGTACACGGCTTTGACGTTTCCCTCCACCGGCGACATGATATACGCGCTTCCGGTTGTTGACCTTAAAGTGCTGATGGCGGCGTCGATATCGTCGATTTGCTGTTCAAGCGTTTCGCGCTCGGTATCCAGCGTATCGCTTGTAAACGTCGCGATAATATCGCCTTCGCTGACGACATCACCGTTCTCGGCCAGTACATCATCGACCGTTCCCGAAAATGAGGCGTATACCGTATTGTCATACAGAGATTCCACAGCGCCGGCGCCTTTCACTCTGACTTCGATCGTGCCGCGCTCAACATCGACGACCGCATACGTCGTCTTGGCCAGTTCAGCGATATTGTTACGCAGCCCGATATATCCATATACCACAAATGCCAAAATCACCAATACCACGATCCATATGATCATTCTTTTTCTGCTTTTCTTTTTGCTCATACCTGCCTCCATTTTATATATCAATTCGTTGTTTACATATCTATATTTGCTATTCTACCAAACTTCTGCTCTAAATATATAGCATGTTAGCGTAACCTTAACAAAATATTCATATTGTTGAATGAATATTTATTAAGTTTATCTCTCTTAACTCCCTGAACCCAAAAAAAATGCGTATCCTGTCAACCGCAGATACGAGCGAAAAACAGCCGTTACAGAAAAATATCCGCCTGAAAGCCGGTAATTAAAATGATACAGCCCCATTTTATCAATATGCCGCAGAGCTTGGCGCAAATTCTATATCAGTATCTCCAGCGCGTCAAAAACGTTCCTGACGCCGAAAACCTCTATACCTTCGGGCGCTTTGATGCTTTTCATGTTCGATTTTGGTATGACTGCTTTCTTGAAGCCCATCTTGGCCGCTTCAAAAAGCCGCTTTTCGATCTGCCCGACCGACCTCACCTCGCCCGTCAAGCCGACCTCTCCCATCGCGACGGCGTCGCTGACCGCCTTGTCCCGAAAACTCGATACGATGCTGGCCGCCATCGCAAGATCGGCCGCGGGCTGATTCAGCCTGATGCCGCCCGCCACATTCAGGTATACGTCCTGATTATAAAGCTTGAGTCCTATGCGTTTTTCGAGCACGGCGATGATCAGCGCCATGCGGTTATAATCAAGCCCCGATGCCATACGCCGCGGCATCTGAAAAGACGTCGGGCTCACCAGCGCCTGTATCTCGAGCAGAACGGGGCGCGTTCCCTCAAGCGCCGGAAATACGCACGATCCCGACACCTCGCTTGTCCTCTCGCCAAGAAGCAGCCCCGACGGGTTTTCGACCTCGCGCATGCCGTCGTCGCGCATATCAAAAACGCCGATCTCGTTTGTTGAACCAAACCGGTTTTTGACCGCGCGCAGTATGCGGAAAGTGCCCTGCCTCTCGCCCTCAAAATACAACACGGTATCGACCATGTGCTCCAAAATCCGCGGTCCGGCGATCGCGCCCTCCTTTGTCACATGCCCGATGATAAACACGGCGGCACCGCTCGACTTTGCCTCTCTCGTCAGCAGCGACGCGCACTCTTTGATCTGACTCACGCTTCCTGCCGCCGGCGCAAGCCTTGATGAATACATCGTCTGAATCGAGTCGACGACGACAAAATCCGGCGCCGTCTCTCTCATGCGCGCGATACAGTTGCTTATTTCCGTCTCAGCGAGCAGCAGTATGTCTCCGTGGGTGCCAAGCCGGTTTGCCCGAATGCGTATCTGCCGGTGAGATTCCTCTCCCGATACGTAGAGCACCTTTTTGCCAAGCCTGGCAAGCGCATCCGCCACCTGCAAAAACAGCGTCGATTTGCCGATGCCCGGCTCACCTCCGGCAAGCACGACTGAGCCTTCGACAATACCCGAGCCGAGCACGCGGTCGAGCTCTGAAAACCCGGTCGTCCATCTTGCGTCGTCCTCTTGTGAGACGTCCTTGAGGTAGACCGCGCTTTCTCCGGCGGGCAGGCCTCTGGCACCTTTTTCGGGCGCGGACAAAACCATTTCTTCAAGCGTGTTCCACGCCTTGCACGCAGGGCATTGCCCCAGCCATCTGCCGCTCTCATATCCGCATTCTGTACACATAAAAACCGTCTTCTGCTTTGCCATAATATACACTCCCCGCGCATTGCTGCCACACCCTTATAATACCATTATAAAGGCTTTTGCCATATAGGCAATAGCACCAGTAAAGTAATTGCTTCTAAATACGCGTGTTAGCAAAAAAAGAGCCGCGAATACGCAGCTCCCTCATCGGTTATTCGATGTCGATATGTTTTTCTTCCGGTTCCTTTTTTGGCAGCGTGACATATAAAATACCGTCTTCGAATTTTGCGGCAATATTTTCTTCGTCTATCTTCCTCAGCGCAAAACTTCTCTTGACCTCTCCTGTCACTCTTTCCTTTCTGACATAGTTCTCTTTCTCTTCGTTCTTCTCGTCGCTGATTTTCGCGGATATCGTTAACACGCCGTTTTCACAGATCAACGTCACATCCTCTTTTTTAACGCCCGGCATTTCCGCCTCGACGATAAACGCATCCTTTGTCTCTTTGACATCCGCCTTCATCACAGAACCGAACAAAGCGCGCTCTCCGAAAAAATCCCTGAGCAATCCGCCGCCAAACGCCAGTTTTTCATACGGAACAAGTGTCATGGTTTTCTCCTCCTTCATACTGATATTTTTCTATACATATAATATCACATCAAAGTAAGTCAAGGTCAATTTCTATATATTCTTTTACACATATAATCTCTTTATTTAAATATCCTTATCGCGGCTCTTAAAATGAACGGTTTGTGTATTTCAACCGCTTTTTGCGGACACAGCTCGTGGCAGCAAAAACAGTTGATGCATTTTCTCATATTGACGTCCGGCCGGTTGTTTCTCATCGTGATCGCTTTGTTCGGGCAGTTTTTTGCGCATATCCCGCAGCCGACGCATTTTGTGTCATTGAATTTCGGATACAGTACAAGCCTTTTGGTCAAAATCCTCTCAAGAAGCTTTGGCACGCGGCCTCTGAGCAGATTTGTCCCGTGAACCTCCGGCATCACAAAATCCGCCACGATCAGGTCGTCGATTCCGTCGCCCAGCATCTCGATATCCTGCTCGCGGCAAAGGCCCCTGTCGGCCGCGTTTTTGATGACGGGATTATCGCGCCAGTCAAGGCCGATGATATGCCCCGCCACGATATCGGCTGCATATGGGCAGTCGGACACGATGATCGCGCCGACTTTCCTCCTGTTTCCGGCCGTCGGCCCGTTCCCTTCCATCGCCCATACCGCGTCGATCACACAAAAATCAGGTTTGATGAACTCCGCGATATCGACGATCATGCGCGCAAAATCTTCTTTTGCCGGCAGCCGGAAGTGGCACTCGGGCTTGGAGATGCCCGGCACAACGCCGAAAAGGTTTTTGACCGCACCGGAGTATGTCATCATGCCGTGGGTTTTCAGCTTGGCGACCGAGATCACGCTGTCCGCGTCGAGGACAGGCTTGATGATGCGCATCGTCTTGACAGCCTGCCCGTTTTTCAGATACACCCTCTTATAGCCCAAGTCATCGTTCAACTCTGCCCCTGCGCTCTTTGCCGCTTTGGCGATACCGGTCGCTTGATATACGGCTTGCAGATAAGGCCTGGCATAAGGGCCGCCCGGGCTTTCCGCGATCTTTGCACATCGGCCGCTGTCAACGACCGCCTCCAACACGCTTTGTACGACCGCCGGATGCGTGGTAACGCATTCATCCGAGGCTTTTGCCAGCACGAGGTTCGGCTTGACCGCCACATTCTTTTTGTTCCCAATCAGTACGT
>JAQTSP010000161.1 GCA_028711205.1 Eubacteriales bacterium
GCCGGTGATGTTCGCGTATGAAAGCCCCGTCGAATAGAGAACAGGTTTTGCCCGGCCATAGCTTCCGCCGAGAAAGCCGTGTCCTGTGGCGTTCGCCGCCATGCTGTAATAGTACGTGATGTTTTCCATCATGTCCTGTTTTGAAAAACCGGGAGAAAAGAGGCCGCTCTCGTCTTCGGGCACGCTGTCCCTTAAATCGTTGGCACGTTCTATCAGCGCCTCGCATGTGGCATAAAGCTCGTCAACGGTGGCGGTCGACGTATCGAGCCCAAGCGTTTCGCCGAGCGTGTTTCGGGAATAGTTAAAGCCCCACAGGCCGGCAAACAGCGTGTAGACCAGTGAAAAGACACAAAGCAGCGTTAGAAACCGGTTGAGGAGCGCAAGCCACCACGACTTCCCTGCGGCAGCGGACCGCACGGCCATCAGTATGACGGACACAACGACAAAAAGTAAAAATATGTACAGCAGGACTTCCGCCAGAGAAAAAGGCAGCAGGCCAGTCACTGTGGACAGCCCCTGATTGATAAATACGAAAATTCCGCGCGAATAGACTGTTTCGGTCAGATCCGGCCAAAGCGAAGAGAGCAGAAAAAGCACATAAAACAAAGGCCCGGGTATGAGCCAAAAAAGTTTCCTGTATACTTTTTTCATGTCTTGCTGAACTGGTTTTTGCATTTGGCCCTCACATATTATACTGCATTAATTGTATATGGATACGCTTTGTTGGTCAATGGAAATGAGAGACAGGTGAGGGGATGAATTAACGGAAAATGGCTGTCACGCCCTGTAATGCCGCGCTTTTGAATCTTTGTAGTATTTTCTAAACATAACGAGCCCGGATATCCAGAGAATCACGACAAAAGGTATGAGAAATTGTGACAGCACGGGTATGTCATCGGATAACAACAGTATGAAATCATAGGCGCCGTGAAGCAGCATGGGAACGAGAAGCGACTTTCTATAGTAAGACGCGCACTTTCTTTTGTCCGTACAGAACTTGGCCTGGGAGAGAAAATACCCCATCGTGATGCCGAGAAGCATATGGACAGGCACGCTGAGAAGCGCTCTTGTCAGCAATATGTCGGGGTAGTCAAAGTAATACATCAAAACATATGAGACATCCTCGAGTGTCGCGAACCCGAGCGCGGCCACGCTGCAATAGACGATGCCGTCAAGTCTTTCGTTATAAGCGGGATGGTGAAAAACAAATTTCATCACGATCAGGCGTTTGAAGAATTCCTCGGACAAGCCGACGACCACAAAAGCCTCAAAAACATACCAGTAAACGCCCCAGAATATATTGAAATACTGGCCGACCGTCTCCAGCACGACTGTCGGTATAATGACCAGCATGCCGAGCACAAATATTTTTATCAGCAGCCTACGGGTTCCCGGTCGTACCTGTCCTGCAGCACGATAAACACGGTGAGCATGACGCCCGGAGCGATTGCCAGCAATATCAAATATAAATAGCTCATCGGCACCTCAAAAAAACATCATTATATCAATTATAGTGTCAGGCTGCGCATTTCGCAAGTTTTTTAGTGTTTGTGGCATATAACAAAATATAAATTGCATTACACTACAGAGATGCGGTATAATTTACTATAGTTACCAGCATATTGCTGATGTATATCATATGATAATGTAGGAGTATTTATGAAGAGATACACTTTAATCATTTTACTCATCATAGCCATCGTGTTAATGCTCAACGGATGTTCAATACCTGAATCAGACAACATGTCAGATGCTTTAGATTCGGTTTCAAGTACAGATTTGCCGAGTGATACCAACGATTACGTCCAGGTGCTTGAAGAAAATGGCTGGCAATATCATTTTATCGGAGAAGGATATGAGACCGGAAAGCCAAGATGGTTTTCAAAATATGTTGGCGATACGATGTATTCAATAAATATAGATGCCAGAGACTGCTATCTCTATTCTGATAATCCCGATCCCTCATCAGAATGGGAAAAATTGTTCTTAAGCGATAAAGGGGAAATCTATATTTTTGCAACTGTTCTCACCAACGATTATTTAATCACTATCTATTGGTATCCTGCATATAACCAAAGCCTCATTTATTTTGATCTTGAATATACTGATAGTAATTTTATTGAGTACCATTATGTTGCTAGTTATGATATTGACAGTGAAGTATTGAATGAACTGATAAATGAACATAAGGATTTTAGCAGTGTCATTTCCGACGATCCGGTCATTGAAACAACCGAAGCATTTTATTCAAATATTAACATTCTCTTATCCGACATGGATATGACCGTCGATGATCTGCTCGAAGAGAGTATTGAATAAATGCTTGTCAGTATTAATCTTATATCCGGTACAAATTGTTGGTGTTTTAGCGTTTAAGGCAATTGACTTTTTTTTATCCCGTTGATATACTACTGTCCAGCGAACACCCCGTCCGTTTTAGCTGGCGGGTTTTTTGATAAAGGAGGTACGATCGTGTTGTACCCAGGTGCTTTTACGGCTCGTAAAAGATAATAGGGAATCCGGTGAAAGACCGGAGCAGCCCCCACTACTGTAACCCTGACGAAATTTCACATCATGCCACTGATTAATTCGGGAAGGCAAGAAAAAGTAGGACGAAGGGAAGCCAGGAGACCTGCCTGATACGGATACATTTTATCAACGAATATCTTTGGGGATGAAGATAGGGAATATTTTTTATTTACCTGTTTTCTCCAAACAAATAGGAGGAAATAACATGTCAAAAAATTCAATTGTTGGGTACCCGCGCGTGGGTAGCCAAAGGGAACTCAAATTCTTCACAGAAGACTATTTTAAAGGCGCAATATCGGCCGATGATCTGAAAAAGAACGCGGCGGCGCTGCGGAAAAGCCAATGGCTGCTGCAAAAACAGCACGGGCTTGATTTTATTCCGTCAAATGACTTTTCGTTTTATGACGGCGTTTTGGACGCTGCGTCTATGCTCAATGTTGTGCCGCAGGTGTATAAAACACTGGGCTTTGACGAACTGGACACATATTTTGCAATGGCGAGAGGCTATCAGGGAAGCGCGGGCGACGTCAAGGCCTTGTCTATGCGAAAATGGTTCAATACGAATTACCATTACATGGTGCCCGTTCTTGACGGGACGAGCGAAATCAGGCTGAACAGCGATAAGCCGTTTGCGCGGTTCACTGAAGCGTTATCGTACGGCATCAAAACAAAACCGGTGCTGATCGGGCCGTTCACGTTCTTAAAACTGGCGGATATTCATGGAAATATCGACGCTTTTGCCGGGGATATGGTGAAAGCGTACAAGAAGATTTTCGATCAGTTCAACGTACTTGGCGCCGAATGGATACAGATCGACGAGCCGTCACTGGTCACGGATTTAACAAAGAAGGATATCGGCCTGTTCGTGAGCATATACAGCGATTTGCTGACGTCAAAAGGCGGTCTGAAGATTCTGCTGCAAACGTATTTCGGCGATATCAGAGACGTATACACAAATGTCGCCGGCCTTGGTTTTGACGGCATCGGGCTCGATTTTATTGAAGGAAAGAAATCGCTTGAATTGGTAGAGGCAAACGGGTTTTTGAGTAACGTGCTGCTGTTTGCCGGTGTTGTCAACGGAAAAAACGTCTGGCGCAACGATTATGAGAAAACATTGAAGCTGCTTCATGGATTATCACGGCATGTCGATCATGAGCGTATCGTCATCAATACATCCTGTTCGCTCCTGCATGTACCGTACACGATCAAAAATGAGACGGGTATGGCTGAATACTGCAAAAATCATCTCGCGTTTGCAGAGGAAAAGCTCGCAGAGCTGTCTGAATTAAAGGCTTTGTTTGACGATGGTGATTATTCGGCGCATCCCGGCTATCAAAAAAATGCGGCGCTGATGCAAGACAAAGCAAACGAAGCGGATGCGGTTATCAGGGAAAAAGTGGCCGGATTGACGGAGAACGATTTTATCCGCAAACCCGCGTTTTCAGAGAGGGAGAAGCTGCAGAAAAAATCGTTTGGTCTGCCGGTGCTGCCGACAACGACGATCGGGTCGTTTCCGCAGACGCCCCAGGTCAAAGCGCTGCGGGCGGCTTTGAAAAGAGGCGAGATCACGCAGGAGCAATATCAAACGGATATCAAGGTGAAAATTGCGGAGTGCATCGCTTTACAGGAAGAGATCGGGCTGGATGTGCTTGTGCACGGCGAATTTGAACGCAACGACATGGTCGAATATTTCGGGCAGAACCTTGACGGTTTCCTGTTTACGCAGAAGGGATGGGTGCAGTCGTACGGAACAAGGTGCGTCAAGCCGCCGATTATTTTAAAAGACATCAGGCGCAGCCATCCGATCACCGCCGATTACTGCGTGTACGCGCAGAGCCTGACGAAAAAACCTGTAAAGGGCATGCTGACAGGGCCTGTCACGATACTCAACTGGTCGTTCCCGAGGGAGGATATATTAAAAGAGGAAATGGCCTTCCAGATCGCGCTTGCAATAAAAGAAGAGGTCATGGCACTGGAAGAAAAGGGGATACGCATCATTCAGATCGACGAAGCGGCCTTGAAGGAAAAGCTGCCGATAAGGCGCGCTGACTGGCACACGGATTATCTTGATTGGGCGATTGCCGCGTTCAGGCTGGTGCATGCGTCGGTCAAACCGGATACGCAGATCCATACGCACATGTGCTACAGCGAATTTGAAGAGATTATTGAAGATATCAATGCCATGGACGCGGACGTGATCTCCTTTGAGGCTTCGCGCTCGAACCTTTCCATCGTCGATGCACTGGAGAGAGCCAATTTCAAAACGCAGGTCGGCCCGGGTGTTTACGATATCCATTCGCCGCGCGTGCCGGGCGTCGCGGAGATCGAGGCGGCTATCCATAAAATGCTCAAGAAGATCAATAAGAACAAGCTGTGGGTGAATCCTGACTGCGGATTGAAAACGCGCGGGGAAGAGGAGACGATACCCAGCCTGAAAAACATGGTCGCCGCGGCAGTGAACGCCAGGGAAAAGCTGAACCGTATATAAGCGATGCGGTAACGGCAAATGAATGAGAACAAATGGCTCCTGTTGCGTGAAATAAGCATTAACGCCGTGACAGGAGCATCTATTTGTATTTTATATCTTCCTTTTAAGTTGACAGGACATGGCGCCTATATTATAATTTTAGCACTGCGAAGAGAAAGAGTAGTATTACCAAAGCGCCGCAAAAAAGAGAGAGGCCTCAACGGCTGAAAGGGCCTCGCGGAAAGCGTGTAAGAAGTCGCTTTTGAGCACCGGTCGCGAAAAACAGTAGCTATCGGCGTCGCCGTGCGTTAAACGGACAGAGTGCAGGCATTATTCCCGAAAAGCAATCGGCTTTTGGTATTTATGCCTGAATCAAGGTGGTACCGCGGGTTTGTCCGTCCTTTTATCAGGGCGGTTTTTTGTTTTTTAGAAAATTGGAGGGATGTTTATGTGCGCAAAAGAGTTGAGCAAGGTGTATGACCCGAAAGAGGTCGAGGAGCGGCTCTACGACGAATGGATAAAAAAGGGTTATTTCCGTGCGGAAATTGATGCGGACAAGCAGCCGTATACGATCGTCATACCGCCGCCGAATATTACCGGACAGCTTCATATGGGGCATGCGCTCGATAACATGATGCAGGACGCGATCATACGCACAAAGCGCATGCAGGGGTATGCCGCGCTGTGGATCCCGGGAACGGATCACGCCAGCATCGCGACAGAGGTGCGCATTGCGGACAAGCTGAGAGAAGAGGGAACGTCCAAAGAAGAACTCGGCAGAGAAAAGTTTCTCGAGCGGGCGTGGCAGTGGAAAGAGCAGTACGGCGGACGCATCGTCGCGCAGCTGAAGAAGCTCGGGTCCTCATGCGACTGGTCAAGAGAGCGTTTCACGATGGACGAGGGATGCTCGAAGGCCGTCAACGCGTTCTTTGTACAGCTCTACGAAAAAGGGCTGATATACCGGGGAGACCGCATCATCA
>JAQTSP010000162.1 GCA_028711205.1 Eubacteriales bacterium
GAACGCAACGGCCGCGGCGAGAATCGGACTGAAAGGCATCGTCATGAGCGATCACGGGCCGGCAATGGAATATGCACCGCCGGATTTCAACATCAGTACGTACTCATTTCTTCCAGAGTATATTGAAGGGATCAGGGTTTATCGTGGTATTGAAGCAAATATTATCGATTATAAGGGTACCGTTGATATCCCGGATAAATATTTAAAGTATCTGGATTATATGATTGCCGGCATCCACGAGGTCGTGATAAGCTCGGGCGGGAAAACGAAGGATACAGAGGCCGTGATCGGCGCGCTGAACAACAAGCATGTCGATATCATCGCACATCCTGACAACCCGTCGTACGAACTTGATTATGAGGCGGTTGTTGCCGAGGCCGCACATCTTGGCAAGCTCCTGGAGGTCAACGACCATTCCTTCGAATACAGAAAAGGCAGCCTTGAAAACGCGGCGGTTTTTATAAAACTATGCAAAAAATACGGCGTCCGGGTGGCGGTATCAAGCGACGCGCATTCGGCTTTCGGCATCGGCCGAAACGAAACGGCAATCGAGACGCTTTTACAAAATGATTTTCCGGAGGAACTGGTTGTCAATCTGACACAGGCGCGTTTTGATCAGTATATCGAGGAACGCGGCAAGAGAATAAGATGAGCGCTTAATACAATTGTAGCAAACGCGTAATATTTATATCCGTTCATTTATGATAGTATGAGGACAATACATTTATATATTTTCTTTAACGGAACCACTGAAAAGCCATCGTTTTTTGTTGTGTGGTTTATGCAATCATCTATATTTTTTGGAGGCTTTGGGCTTTATGGAAATAATATTAAAGAAGCTGGACGAGCTTCGGGAGGAACTGACTTTTCAAAACCTTTTCTCAATATTGTGCAGCTATGGTGATGCTGTCGCTGCGGAATATCAAGAGGACTCTGTCATAAAGAAGCTCACTTATTCTGACTATGAGAGAATGGCTATGGCCGGCGCCGGCAAGCTTGCTAGGATGCTTGAAGGCGTTGAGCGCAACACCTTTGTCGCACTGCGTTATGCGAACAATCCGTTGTGGCCGGCGGCATTCTGGGCGATCATCATGGCGGGATATCGTCCGCTGCTGCTGGACGCGGGTACCGACGACAGCCAGGTCATGCACGTGCTGCGGCAGGCCGGCTCGCGTACGGTCGTAACGGATACAGCGCTTGATATCGGGGGCACAACAGCGATATCCCCAAACGATTTTTTAAGCCTCGACGCGGCGCCCGCGGCTTATATGCCGGTGTTTTCAGATGCCATTGCGCTTTGTACATCGGGAACAACATCGACTCCGAAAGTATATGTCTATACGGAAAAAGCGGTCTGCGACCAGGTGTTGCTTGCCGATTATATCTGCAGGAACAACAATGAGATCATGCACAGCGGCAATATCAAACAGCTCGCTTTTTTGCCGTTCCATCATATATTCGGGCTTATTGCAGTGTATATGTGGTACTCGTTTTTTGGCAAAACGATCGTATACATCAAAAACAAGACGGCGGATGTGATTCTGTCCGCGTGCAAAGACCACAGGGTCACGCATATCTATGCGGTGCCGCTTCTCTGGAACAACGTCGCAAAAGGCATAATGAACAAGGCGCGCATACAGGGAGAAAAAACTTACGACAAACTTCTTGGCGCATGTGACTTAAGCATCAAAATTCAAAGACACTTCGGAAAGATCGGAAGAAAGTTTGTGTCCAGGGTGTTTTTCAAGGATGTGCAGCAGCGGCTTGTCGGAGACAGCATACAGTTTTTGATCAGCGGCGGCGGACACATACAGCCGGAGGCGCTTAAAGTTGTCAACGCGATCGGCTACCATCTTGTTTCAGGCTTTGGCATGACAGAGACGGGTATCGATTCTGTTGAGCTATCAAATGATATCGACAGATGCCTTGACGCCAGCGTGGGCAAGCCGTTTCAGCCGATGCAATACCGCATCGTTTGCGGTACAGAAGGAGGCCGATCGGGCGAGCTTCAGATCCGGGGCGAGGCGATACATTCGGGACGCATGGTGGACGGCGTGTATATATCGAGAGAAACAGCCGACGACGGTTGGTTCCCGTCCGGCGATATCGCAAGGGAAGTGGACGGAAGGTACTATATTGAAGGCCGGCTGAAGGATGTGATCGTGGGCGAATCGGGAGAGAACATCTATCCTGATGAGCTTGAGGACAGTTTTTCCGAGCTGCCGTATGCGGAACATATCTGCGTGGTCGGTATCGCCACAAAAGGCGTGTATGACGACACGTCGCTGGTCGTTTACATGGGCGAGGCATCAGGCGATGCGAAGAAGTCCAGTGCACTGATTGAAGAGATCAGGCGTATCAACGGGCTGCTGCCGATATACAAGAAAATCAAAAAGGCATATCTGTCGCTCGATCCGCTGTCGCTCGCAAACGGTATCAAGGTGCGGCGCCAGAAGGTGAAAGAAGCGATCGAGAGAGGGCATGGGCGTTTTGAGGAGATCGATATACGAAGCGGCGTGATCAAGCACACGGCAGCGCCGCAGGCCGAACAAAGAGGCGGCGTCTATGATGTGCATGAGCTTGCCGGCATCACTGAAAAAGTCAGGGAGATATTCGCCGATGTGCTGGCGATTGATCCGGGCAGCATCGGGGATACCGATCACTTTGTGGACGATCTTGGCGGCGACAGCCTTTCAAGCCTCGGCGTTTTTTCCAGGGCTGAAGAGTTTTACAATGTCATCATACCCGATACCGAATATTTTACGTGCGCCAATGTCGAGGACCTCTCACGGCTGTTATATCGGAAGATACATCATATCGAAGAGGCAAAAGAGGATAATAAAATACAGGTTATAAGAAGCGTCAGTTCGTTCGAGCAGTCGCGTGAGTACGAGGATTTCGCAAAACGCATGCTTGCGATGAAAGAATCGAACATCAAAGACCCTTATTTTGTCGCGCATGATTCCGTGCTGAAGGATACATCGGTCGTTGACGGACGTGAAGTCATTAATCTCGCGTCGTACAACTATGTCGGCATGTCTGGCAACCCGAGAGTCGCGGAGGCTGCTAAAAAAGCGATCGACGCCTACGGCACGTCCGCGTCCGGCTCAAGGCTGATCGCGGGCGAGAAGACGCTTTACCGCGAGCTTGAGAAGGCGATTGCCGGGTGGAAGCATACGGAAGACGCCATCGTGCTTGTCGGCGGCCATTCGACAAACGTCACGTTTGTCGGCAACTTCTGCAACGAGCACGATCTGATACTCTACGACGCGCTGTCGCATAACTCGATCACACAGGGCTGCCAGCTCTCGGCGAGCGATACGAAAGCTTTCCCGCATAACGACTTTGAGGCGCTGGAGCATATGCTAAGCGCCGCGCGGGACAAATACGAAAAGATACTAATCATTGTGGAAGGCGTCTATTCGATGGACGGCGATATCGCGCCGATTCCCGATTTTGTTACGTTAAAAAAGAAATATAACGCGTTTCTGATGGTCGACGAAGCGCATTCGAGCTGTGTGATCGGCAGATCCGGCGGCGGCGTTGATGAATATTTTGGCCTGCTGCAGAACGATATTGATATCAAGATGGGCACGCTGTCCAAAGGGCTTGGCGCGTGCGGCGGATATATCGCGGGAAAGAAAAGCCTCGTCAGTTATCTTAGGTATACGATGCCGGGGTTTATGTTCTCCGTCGGTATCAGTCCGCCTGTCGCGGCGGCAGCGCTCGAAGCGGTTCTGATTATGCGCGAAGGAAACCCGAAAGTGGCCGCGCTTCAGGGCAACATCGCCTATTTTGTTGAAGGCGCGAAAACAAGAGGGTTCAACACATGCCTCGCGAAAGAGACGGCCATTGTGCCTGTCATGGTCGGCGAAGACAACGACGCATACGCGCTGTCGACGATGATGCTCGACCGCGGCGTGTTTGTGCCGCCGGCGGTTTATCCGGCCGTGCCCAAACACCAGGCGAGGCTGCGTTTTTGCCTGACCAGCGAACATAACTGCGACCAGATCGATTACGCGCTTGATACGTTGGACAAGATTTGCGGCGAAATGGGAGTAAAGAGATAGGAGACATATATGAAGGTGCTTGTGACGGGTGGCGCCGGATATATCGGCAGTCACGCCGTGCGCCAGCTTGTGCGCAGCGGCCATGAGCCGGTGGTGTTTGACAATCTGTTAAAAGGGCACAGGCAGGCGGTAGGAGGCGCCGCGTTCTTTGAGGGCGATCTGCTCGACAAGGCCTGCCTTAAGAGCTTTTTCAAAACGTACACGGTGGAAGCCGTGATACACTTCGCGGCATGCAGCCTGGTCGGAGAGTCGATGCAAAAGCCGGACTTGTATTATGAAAATAACGTCGTCGGAAGCCTGAATCTTTTCAAAGCGGCGATGGACGCAGGCGTGGACAAGTTTATATTCTCGTCGACGGCGGCGGTATACGGAGAGCCGGATACTGTGCCCATCACCGAGGGCTGCGAAAAAGTGCCGCTCAATGTGTACGGCAAGACAAAGCTTGTGATCGAGACCATGCTCGGTGATTTTTCGGCGGCATACGGCATCCGGTATAAGGCGCTGCGGTATTTCAATGCGGCAGGCGCGGACGAGGATGGCGATATCGGTGAAGACCACACGCCCGAAACGCACCTGATACCCATCATACTGCAGTATGTGAACGGCAAAAGGGACAAACTGTGCGTGTTTGGAGACGATTACCCGACGCGCGACGGCACGTGCGTCAGGGATTATATCCATGTCACCGACCTGGCGGACGCCCATGTGCTGGCGCTGCGCTGCCTCGCGGACGGCGGTGAAAGCGGTGCGTATAACCTGGGCAGCGAGCAGGGTTTTACTGTGCTTGAGATCATCGGCGCGGCGGAAAAAGCCGTTGGGCAAAAGATAAGCTATGAGATCGCAGAGCGCCGCCCGGGAGACCCGGCGACGCTGATCGCATCGTCAGAGAAGATTCGCGAAGAGCTGAGATGGGAACCCCAATATGGCATTGATGAGATTCTGTCGGGCGCGTGGCGTTTTCATAGCCGATATCCGGACGGATACAGATAAAAACATGGGGGCGCGGCATGCGTCCTTTTTGCTTTTATTAAACAAAAGAAAGTGGTATGATAAGAGCGACATCAAAAAAGGAATTTTGCATGGACAGTAAAGTTTTATTAAAGCTTGAGTTTGATAAAATACAAGAAATGCTCTCGGAAAAAGCGCTTTCAGAGCCAGGAAGGCAGGCGGCGCTTGTATTGATGCCGCAAAAAAGCGCGGCGGCCGTCAAAAACATGCAATGCGAAACGCTGGAGGCGGAAAGCATACTGATGCGTGAAGCGGCGTCGCCGATGAGCGGATTTTCTGATATCGCGTCGGAGATTGCACGGCTCAAGGCGGGTGCTGATCTTGGCTGCAAGGAACTCTTAAGGGTGCTGGGCGTACAAAAAGCAGCGCGGCGCGCAAAGAAAGGTATATCAAAGCAGGAGAGCGGTATACTGTTTGAAATGGCGCAGCCGCTTTATTATTCAGACGCGGTGATAAAAGAGATCGACGACGCAATCATCAGCGATGATACGCTTGCGGATACTGCGTCGCCCGAGCTTTTTGCTATCAGGAAGAAGATTTTACGCGAGAACGAAGGCATACGCGAAAAGATGAGTGCGATCATACGGTCTTCAGCGCACAAAGAGCATCTTCAGGATGCGATCGTTACGATGCGCAACGGACGGTATGTCGTACCCGTCAAGCAGGAGTATAAAAGAAGCTTAAAAGGCCTGGTGCATGACCAGTCGGCAAGCGGCCAGACGGTATTTATTGAGCCGATGGAAGTCGTTGAGGCCAATAACAGATTAAGAGAACTTGAGCTTGCCGAAGCGGCCGAAGTCGAACGGATACTGCGTATGTTCAG
>JAQTSP010000005.1 GCA_028711205.1 Eubacteriales bacterium
TGATACGCAATTCTCTCTATCATGCACAACTCCTTTCGGGCACAGATCGTATGAACAACGGCGGAGGATATCTCTGATGCCTTCCATGCCTTACTTTGTGTATACAATTGCATTATACCAACCTTGCCAAAAGTTTACAATGATAAATACCCCATTTTATCGTTCTTATTGACAATATCCGCTTAATTGTATATTATTGTCATAAAATGTAATATTAGCTGTATGCCCTGCCGTTCAAACAACGGCTATACAACATGAAAACATACAAAGCGCACCGTTCTCTTAAAGAAAAGTATCCCCCGTCTTCGCCGTGTGGCTGCAATATCTGCCGGGCTTTTTGCACGCGTCCCGGATGGTGGACGGTCGATAAGGCGGCAGGCGCCATCCATGCCACGCAGACCTGGAAAGGGACTGGAATACGCCCGCGGGACGGACGCTGGTATCGGTGTGGTGCAACGCGAACGGGATCTGGAAACGTTACGGAATCTGATTCTTTAACTCTTATGGATGCAATACTCCCCCATTTTATTCAGTATATCCATTTCTTATGCAGAATATACCTGGTTTCACATATTTTTTTCTTTTTTACCGGTTATTTGATATAATAACTATAATGTGAATATTCTAAGGAGGGTTTTTGATGAAAACGCTTATCATTTATGATTCCGTGTTTGGCAATACGGAGAAATTAGCCAAAGCGATGGCTGATGCTTTGGGCGCGAAAGCGGCAAAACCGGCGGATATAACGCCGGACGATCTCGAAGGCTTAGAACTGCTGATCGCCGGGTCTCCGACGCGCGCGTTTCATGCGCTGCCGTCCGTCGCCGGATTCATCAAGGGCCTTAAAAAAGGCAGCCTTGACGGCGTCAAAGTCGCGGCGTTCGATACAAGGATATCGCCGGACGAGATCGGTTCCGGCGCGCTTAAAAAAATGGTGAAGATGTTCGGATACGCGGCGGAGCCCATATTAAAAGCCCTTGTTAAAAAAGGCGGCGCCGCGGTGTCGGCCGAAGGGTTTTTCGTTACGGACACAGAAGGACCGCTGAAAAATGAAGAAGAACATCGTGCTGTAAAATGGGCAAAAGAAATGGCCTAAACGCCCCTATGACCGGATTCATCTTATAGGATGCATCGTTTTGATTGATTCATCTGTGTAGCTATC
This sequence comes from Eubacteriales bacterium, assembly GCA_028711205.1. GTDB lineage: Bacteria > Bacillota > Clostridia > Christensenellales > SZUA-584 > JAQTSP01. Next base: position 1,163 of record JAQTSP010000005.1, read on the forward strand.
TTTGACGTTGATTCATCTTAAAGGGAATCATTGACGTTGATTCATCTTAAAGGGAATCATTTGACAAAGCAGCGCCCATCGGATATACTGACTATAAGGCGGTGATGTTTATGTATTGCGCTCTTATCGGGGATATCATCCACTCAAAAGAGATCATCAACCGGAAACAATTTCAAAACGATTTGTTAAGGACGCTGACCGAAATAAACAAGGATTATTCGGACGACATCGCGTCCAGTTTTACGATTACGCTGGGCGATGAGTTTCAGGCGCTGCTGAAAACCCCGCATCATCTCGTCCGCATGATAGAAACGATAAAAGAGGCGATATATCCCACACGCGTGAGAATCGGCATCGGCATCGGCGATATGGTCACGGCGATCGACAAGTCCTCCGCACTTGGCGCGGACGGGCCGGCCTATAACTACGCAAGAGACATTCTTTCAATGATCAAAGACAGCGAAGACAAATACGAGATGCCGGCGCGTGAAACAGGGATCATGAGCGGCGACAGAGCGGCCCGTTTTTCGGACAGCCTTATCAACGCTGCGTTTTCTCTCTGTACACTGACTGAAAAAAAGTGGTCGGCCAGTCAACGGCAAAAAATATACGCTTACATAAAATATAACAACGCCATGAACCAAAGGGAGATCGCGGACGAATTGGGCATCGGGCAGCCTGCCCTGCAAAAGGGCCTGGATCGTTCGGGTTACTATACCTACAGGTACGTGCTTGACGCAATTCAGAAAACGCTGACAGACAGCTGGAAGGAATACAATGATCAATAACTGGTTTTATCTGTTTCTGACCGCGCATGTATTGGGAGATTTTTATTTTCAGACGGATACGGTCGCACGCAAGAAAAACACGCATCCGCATTGGCGGTGGCTGCATTTCGCGCTGTATACGGCCATCGCATTTGCCGCCGTCATACCCGTATGGTCGGCGCCGGCCGTATTTTGCGCAGCGGCGGTGGCGGCTTCTCATATCATCATCGATCTCATAAAGGTACTGATATGCAAGATAAAACCCGAATGCGAAGAAAAGCACGCGTGCTGGATTTACGGTGCCGACCAGATACTTCATGTCACGTTGATACTTGCCATATGTGCATGGTTTTATATGCGTTTCGGCAATCCGGGCATCGTTGCATTTGTCGCACGGCCGGTAAGCGCGCTCGGTATTCATCCCATAGAGATATTGAAAGGCCTGCTGCTTGTGCTGCTGATCTGCAAACCCGTCAACATCACATTCAACAAGCTGTTCTCTCATTACAGGCCATCTGAAGTTGAATCGGCCGAAAAACCTGAAGATGCACAGTCCACAGCGGCCACAAAAGCGGGCGCAACCATCGGCTTTCTTGAGCGGCTGATCATCGTCGTACTGCTCGGCATCGGCGAATATGCCTCGATCGGGCTGATACTGGCAGCGAAATCCATCGTCAGATACAGCAAGATCGCCGAAAACAGGGCGTTTGGCGAATACTACCTGATCGGCACGCTGTTCAGCGTGCTGTCAGCGCTTGGGCTGTTTTTTCTCATCCGGTAATGCATACAAGCATGATATGGTTTCATTTGATTTAAGCGCAGAACATGCGTATAATTTGGATATAAGAGTTTGCTGGACCAAAAAAACTTTTTTGGAGGGGATGATATGAAAAAAGCCTTGATATTGCTGGTATGCCTACTGATGATACTGTCGCTTGGCGCATGTAAGATCATCTTAAGCACGGACGATGAACCTTCGGAATCCGAAACAGCCGAAGCGACCGAAGAGCCGACATCAGAACCCACAACCGAGCCGACAACCGAGCCGACAACCGAACCGACACCAACGTTAACGCCCGAACTGACACCCATCGGCATGAGCCCCGACCCTGTCAATACGGCTTCGTTTTATTCGAGCTACGCGTTTATGGTTTCTTATGACCCGGCGCGCGGATGGGCGGATTTTGATTATTTCGAGATGCTGACGGGAGACGACGCCGTCGACTGGATGGTCGCGCACGAAGGATATACGCTTGCCGAGGCGCAGGCCATCGTTTCAGAATGGGGAGACGGTGAATACTGGCTCAAAAACACAAACACGACGCTTAGAACGATCGACTTGAAAGACGTGCCCATCAAGCTGATGTTTCTTCCTGACGGTACGCAGGTGCCCGACAGCGTTCCCGTCGACTCGGATGTCAGCGACGTTTTTGCGCTCTACAACCTTGACCCCGATTATCTGTACGAATACTTTTTCTTCTATATCCACGTGGACGCGGACGGCAATGTCACGCTGGTGGAGCAGGTCTACTGGTGCTGAGAAACGCGCATACTTTTTAAGGCGGCTTTATGGCCGCCTTTTTTATTAAATAAAATTTAAAGGAAGCGGCAAATGAAGAAAGTGCCACAGCAACGGGCACCTTCCTATTTGCCATGAACTAAAGCTGACTTTAGCTTTTTTATGGTGTCACGTTCGGTGAAGCTGTCGCCAGCGGCGATGTGGTCACAGTCGCCGTTCCCGCGGGCAGCGTCAACGTCGGGCTTACCGTCATCGTCGGTACTGTCGTTGTTGTCGGCTTAACGGTCGTCGTCGCCTTGATGGTCGTTGTCGGCACCACCGTTGTCGTTGGCTGCGCATTTTTGTTATTTCCGCATCCCGCGAAAAGCGCTGCAAACACGATGATCACCAATATAGCAATAATCAGTTTTTTCATTCTATTCGCCTCCTTTGCCATTATTTTTAGCAAAGACAGGCGTAATTATGAATATCGGCTGCTTGAAAAATCAGGTATTTTATTTTCCGATAAATTCGCGCAGTATGCTCTGCGGCGGAATCGCGTCCTCGTCGCGGGCGCTTAAAAAATAATTCAAAAATTTTAAAAGGCTCAGCGCCTCCGGATAGTTTGGCATATCGGGCGTAAACCGCCTCAGCTCGCTGTAGCAGTGTCTTTTGAGTATCAGCGGCTCATACAAAAGCGTCGAGTTGAACATCACATCCGCCGTTTCCTGGTAGGGCAGTATATATTTGTACTCGCCTCTGCGCACCGAATCCCATGCGGCAAATGTATGGGCAAATGAATAACCGCGCGTGCGTTTGTCCCTTGCAAGCCGCCTGAGGAGCCGCAGGTCTTCGGGAAAAACGACGCTGTGGTCGTCAATATTGAGCGCTGTCAAAGGCGATATGAATATTTTAAACTTCATATTTGCGGGTATGTCTTTTGTCATCGTGTCGTTCAAGCCGTGAATGCCTTCGATGATCAGTATGTCGCCGTCGATGCGAAAATCTTCGCACTGATCTTTTCTTTCTCCTGTGACAAAATCGAATTTGGGCATCCGGGCCGTCTCGCCCATAAGCAGCGCGGCAAGATCGGCGTTCAGCTTTGCCAGATCCAGCGCATCGAGGCACTCAAAATCGATATCGCCGTTTTCACCCGTTGGCATATCCGCCCTGTTTTTATAGTAGTCGTCAATGGATATCGGCCGGCATTTTTTGCCGAGTACGCGAAGATGCACCGCGAGCCTTGACGCGAACGTCGTCTTGCCCGAAGAAGACGGCCCGGCGATCAGCACGACGCGCGCTTTTTTCCTGCCGGCAATCTCTCCCGCGATATCCGCTATCGTCTTCTCGTGCAGCGCCTCGTTCACATTGATAAAATCAGTGATCTCGCCGCGAAGAAGCATGTTGTTGATATCCGCCACGTACGAGGCCGACAATACGCCTGCCCATTTTTCCGCCTGGGCAAAGACGGCCGCATACTTTGGCTGGTCGATGATCGCCGTCCCGGCCTCTGTATACGGTGACGGGAATTTGAGCATAAAACCGCTTGCGTACAAAAAAAGCCGGGCGCCTTTCAAATACCCCGCGCTTTTTGGCATGATGCCGTGAAAATAGTTCCTTCTCCCGTCAAATGAATACAGGTTGTAATAATCGAACGGACGAAATGCCAAAATCTCCGCCTTTTTTATCAGCCCTTCTTCAAGAATGATCTTTTTTGCCGCGTCGACGCTCATCCTTTGCGGTACAAAGTCTTTATCCTCCGCAATATATTCGTCCATCTTTTTCTGAAGTACCGCCACATCGTTCGCCGTTACTTTGCCGAGCCCGCAGTAGACACCGCCGCACAGCATATGATCGACCAGAAGCGCACGCTTCGGGAAAAGCGCTTTGGCCGCGCAGTACAGCAGAAACGTCGCGCCTCTGAGAAACACCCGCGACGCCTGTTCGTTCTCAAACGGCGACAGGAACCGCACCTTCGCGTCTTTTTTCGGCACGTCCGCAAGCGATACGAGGCTGCCGTCCATCAGCGCGCATATCGCGTGCGGCTCAGAATCCGCCGCGATGTCGCATAGACGCGTGCCCTCTTCTGCCAGGAATTTCTCCGTGTTCACGCCGTCCCGCAAAACGTAAAAATAGTCTTTCATACCCCCGCCTTATTGACTGTTATTTTCTTATAGTATAATCCAACACGTCGGCTTTTTCTACATATATCCGCCAAATTTTTCGCGCTCCTGTGCGGCCATGCGCAAGACGGTTAAAAATATTACGATTTGTTGAATTTTTGGCAGCGCATTTTGACTTGATACTCAAATTACTATATGATATGTAAAGATATATTTTGTTATACCATGTTATTATTTGGAGGGGTGTTGTTGAAGAAGTCTTCTGTGATTGCTTTTATACTTGAATGCATCGCCATTGCCGTTGTGATTTGCGCAGTGGCTGGTTTTTTCAGGGCGGATACTGCTCAGCACGGTGCAGAGATCGCCGCAAACACCGCGGCCGAACCCGCGGCCGAACCGACAGCCGAACCCACGGCCGAACCGACAGCCGAACCTGCGCCGGAGCCGGCGTCCGTGCCCGACCCTGAACCGCTCGGCATCGAGAAACAGGAGATAACGTTTGCGATGCTGGCGCCCACGACAACGATGGAATTCGCCGAGCTCGTCGGCGACAACGGCGTCTATGAAGACGAAACAGAGATACCGCCACTGCCGTCATGCGACACATACAAGCTCGTCATCAACGAATACTGGCAGTTCGCAACGGTCTTCAAACAGGACGACAACGGAGAATATACGGTTCCGGTACGCTATATCATCGTGACGTCAGGAAAATCTTCGACCCCCACGCCAAAAGGCACGTTTTCGATGGACGATGATTATGTGCGGTTCGGGCTCTTCAGCTGCGGTGTATACGGCCAGTACTGGCGGCAGATTACACGCGCTTTTTACACCCACTCCTTGCTTTATACGCGCAGAAACGCCAACACCTATACGAGCTCATACACTTTGCTCGGTACGCGCGGGTCGCACGGATGCGTGCGCATGATGGTGCCCGACGCAAGATGGATCTATTACAACATCGCGCCCGGCACGACCGTCGATATTATCCGTGGCGACAAAGAAGACGATCAGGCCGCCGCGATCAAGGCGCAGCTCATCTTCCCCGCAAAACCCGACACGCGTCCGGGGCTTGTTGCCGGCGAGATACCCGTCACCGAGGCATGGGCCGGATGGGAAGGCAACGCGTACGCGCAGTATCAGGAATACCTCGAGTCGCTGGAGCCTGATACAGAACAAATGGAGAGTAGCGAAGAATCCATCGAAGGGGAAGCGTAAATAAGCACCCTTGATTTTATTTCGGTAATGTTTCCCGCCATCGCCAACCATGTTTACAGTTTCGAGCAGGGTAATATTTTTGCATCCGTTCCTGTTGACGTACTGTCAATTTTTTTATCACAAAAATATCCAAATTTTTTCAAAAATCATATATTTATTTTATCAGTTATGCTGTATAATAAATGCCGAATACGGAACTTTTTTATGACATTTACGTCTATATATTGAAGCACCCTGTAAACAAAAGCACTTCATATGTGAGAAAGGATACGCCATTGGAACTCTTAAAAATTGAAAATCTCACCAAAGTCATCAAAAACAAAAAAATACTCGACGATATCTCTTTGACCGTCAACGCCGGCGAGGTCGTCGGCTTCGTCGGCCCCAACGGCGCCGGGAAAACGACGACGATCAAAGCGGTCATGGGCCTGTTTACGATCACGGCGGGCCGCGTCACCATATGCGGCCACGACATCGTCACAGATTTTGAAGCCGCGATGCGCAACGTCGGCGGCATCGTCGAAAACCCCGATCTCTACAAAAAAATGACCGGAAAGCAAAACCTTGAGTATTTCGCCGCAATGCATGGCGACAAGGCCACGGAGAATATCGGCCAGGTGATCGAGCTTGTCAAGATGTCTTCGCGCATCGGCGACAAGGTCAAAACGTATTCGCTCGGCATGTGCCAGCGCGTCGGCATCGCACAGGCGCTGCTGCATACACCCCGCCTTCTGGTGCTTGACGAACCGACAAACGGCCTTGACCCGCTGGGCATCAAAGAGCTTCGCGACCTTTTGAAATACCTTGCCAAAAACTCGAGCGTGGGCGTGTTCATATCGAGCCACCTTCTGTCCGAGATGGAGCAGATGTGCGACAGGATATATATCATCGACAACGGCGTGTTGGTCGGTGAAAGGACTGTTGACCAGTCAAACGAGGCGGACAACGGCGAGGGTGTGTTCAGTTACACATTCATCACGGGCGACAACGACAAAACATTTGAGTATTTTACAAGCCTTGAGGCAAACTGCGACCGCGTGAACGGCAATGTGACGCTTGTGATGAAGCGTGACCGTATACCCGAGATCGTGCGCGCACTTGTCGCGATGAGCATCGACATCTACGCAATGAACCAGTCGCGACGCACGCTCGAGCAGGATTTTATATCGATGACGACAGGCTCGAAAACGCAGATACAGTAAACGACCCGCATGACGCAGAAAAGAGGAAACGACAATGGATTTTATTAATCAGATCAAGATAGAGTCAAAAAAAATATGGAAGTCAAAGTTTATGCTGGTTTTTTGCATACTGGCGCTTTTTGCCAGCATCGCCGCTCCCGTAGTTACGGCGATAGCGCAGGCCGCCACCGACTATTATGGCGGCTATTCCCCGTATGACGTGGTCTATGAAAAGGCGGTGTATGCCTATGACGAAGGGTATTATTACGGCGAAGATGAAGAGCCGATCACGGTGGACGGCGTCACGGTCACATACGACAACCCGTTTTACTGGAGCTTGAGCAGCATCATCTATGAGCAGGAGTATATCGGAACGGACAGCAGCTTGTTCACGACGCCCGAGGCGCTCGATCTTACGCTTGATCTTCTTGACGAAGAGCTGAGTTTCTATGTCCGTTTCGCAAAGAATATCACGACCTACGAGGATTACCGCTATGAACTCGCGTGGAACGGTATCTATTCGCTGTATGACAAGTTTATCTACGAGCACAGCGACACCGACCCCGATGTGCTGGAGGAAGCAGCGCAATACCGGCTGTACCTCGACCCGGCCGTCTACGACGCGACGTATGTTGACATCACCGCCGAAGAACGCTTAAAAGCGCTTGACGCCGCCAACGAATCCTTGGACGCGCTTTTCGATGTCGTCGAGAACAACGATTTTCCGCAGTATATCGCGCTCCGCCTGCAGCAGGAGCAGGACAATATCGACAGCCTTAACGATCAGATCGCCGTTCAGCAGAAGGCGATCATCGACAACCCTTCGCAGGAGGACGAGCTTAACCGGTATATCTTAGACCTGCAGAATCAGATCGAGATGATTGAAACGGACACGATACCGACGCTTGAGTACAGGCTTGAGAAAAACATCATCCCCTATGCGGACGTGTGGCAGAACGCCGCGATCGACGATATCACCAACAACAAGTATAATATTCAGTATACGACGATCATCACCAAAGAGGAGTTCAACAACCAGTCGTATTACGCGATACAGTATGGCACGTACGAGAAATACGTGGCGGCGATGAATGCACAGATCGACGGGTACAAAAACGCGATACTGATCGCGCAGAAATGCCTCGACGCGGACCAGCCGGATATGAAATACGTGACGGACGGTGCGCGGTACATCACCGTGTCTTTTCTCGGGTTTTCGATGTTCATTGCGCTTTTCGCGGTCATCATCGGCGGTTTCATCATCGCGAGCGAGTTCCAGCAGGGTACGATACGTCTGTTGATGATCCGCCCGAAGACACGCATAAAAATACTGATGTCTAAATTTTTGGCCGCGCTTTTTATCTGCCTTGGCGTCTACCTCGCCGGGTGTGTTATCAACCTATTGATGAACGGTGCATTATTCGGCTTCTATGACTTTGGTTATCCGAACTTTACGGTCTCAGGCGAGATCGGTTTCTTTGCGTACTATATACCTAAGTTCCTTGCATGCAGCGTTTCGATCATATTCGCATACAGTTTCGCGTTTATGTTTTCGGTGCTTGTCAGGAACTCCGCGGTCTCGATCTCCGTACCGATCGTCGGTTATGTCGTCCTTATGGTGCTGATGACGTTTTTAGGGTATACCGCCGGCTGGCTGGCCTATACACCCATCCCGTATATCAACATCTCGACGTTCTTTGCCGAATATTCGACGACCTACTATATGATGCAAAACGGTATTCACTTAGACTTGGCGATCGGCATACCGATGCTGATCGTTCTCTCGGCCTTGTGTACCTTTATATCCGTTTGGGTGTTCAAAAAACGCGACATCACAAACTAGAGAGGTTTTGATAAGATGAGCGACAACAACAGCTTTTTAAGCAACTATAACAAAAACAGCGACGATGAGCCCTCCGACCACATGACGGTCGGCGAAGCGGACGCCGGTTATAAATACGAGCAGAAAAGCGCCTTTGTAAGGCCGCAAAAAAGGAACGGCGCTCCGTCCGGGAAAAAGCCGCCCAAGTACCTTATCCCCATCATCGCGGCGGCCGCCGTGGTGGCCGTCATCGTGATCGTGCTTGTGCTGTTGTTAAACCGTGGCATCGAGGTCATCGACCTGACAGGATGGGAGCTGACCGACGCGCAGCTTTGGGCGAACGAGAACGGCGTGCTTCTTATGACAGAAGATGAGTATAACGACGCGTTTGACGCGGGACAGGTGACCGGCCAGGATATTGCGCCGGGCGCCGTTATCGGCAAGGGCGATTTTCTGAGCTTAACCGTCTCGCTCGGGCACGACCTGTCTGTCACGCTGCCGCTTCCTGACATCATGGCGATGACAATGGACGAGGTCGAAACGTGGGCCGAACAGAACTATATGACCAAGGTGCGCATCACGACGGAATTCAGCGACACGGTCGCGCCGGAGCATGTGATACGCTATGAGGTCAACGACGATACAGTCACCGGCGATGTGGTCAGGCGCGATACCCCGATCTATATCATCGTATCCAAAGGCCCCGAGGACGAAGCGGCCATACAGGTCACCGTGCCCGACTTCAAGACGATGACGATATCGGAATGCTATGTGTTCGCGGGCGAGAACAGCCTGATACTCATCATCGACGAGCAGTATGACGATTATGTGCCCAAAGATTCGGTCATATCACAGAGCGTCAAAGCGGCCGAGAAGGTCGTAAAAGGCACCGAGATCACGCTGGTCGTATCCAAAGGCGCGATGATCACTGTCCCGGATTTCTCGGACTATTCCAAAGAAAAAGCTGCCTCGGTCGCCGGTGATCTTGGCATACCCGTCGTCGTCATCGAGAAATACTCAGGCTATTCGGCAGGCGCTTTTATATCGCAGAGCATCGCGGCCGGTACGGTCTATGAGGATGAAGATTATCTGGAGCTTCGCTATTCGCTTGGCAACAGCATCGTATTGTCCTCGTTTGTGGGCCAGACGCGGGACGCCATCGAAAGCTGGGCCAGCGGCCTTAACGCGCAGGGAACCAGTATCACCATCAAATCAACCTATACCCAAAGCAGCCAGCCAAGCGGTACGATCATCTATCAGGACAAGGCAAACACGGTCATCGGCGTCAGAGCCACGATCAATATCACGGTATCGTCGGGCAGAGTGGTCTATGTGCCCGATTTCGTCGCACCGGAGGGCTCGGGATACGGCGCCGCTGTCACGCGCGAAACGGCGATCGCGATGTGCGAGGAAGTTGGCCTGATCCCCATCTTCGCTGAAGAGAGCAAAGCCGGCAGGCTGCCGGGCGAGGTGTGGTACCAGAGCGCCGCGGCCGGCACCGAGATCACCGAAGGCGCCACGATCACGCTGAAATACGTTCCCGCGAACGTCACGGTCACCGTGCCCGACTTTACCGGCAAGACGGAAGCCGAGGTACTCTCCGGCGGTTATGACAGCACGCTTACCATCGTGTTTGCCGACGCCGATGAGTACGTCGCCGAACAGGAAGGGCGGGTTGTAGATCAGTCGCTGGCCGCCGGTTCGACGGTCGCCTCGGGCAGCACGGTCACGCTTTATATCGGCCCCGAATCCTGATTACCGCCACAGCGACGCAAATCGTTACCAGGAATCCCGGATCAGATACAAAAAGCGCCTTGTCCATATGGATAATGCGCTTTTTTTGATGCGCAAGCGCGGCCGTTTTGTCGTCGGATCAAGCACAAATTTTACGTCTTGTGCAAAGCAGTTTGCTGAATATTTCTGTCAACTTCTGTGTCCGGATACATGCCGTTTCCCTGCTTTTTGCGTGGATAAGCCGGCCTGAAAATATTGCACTATATTGTATAATATGCTATAATGACCGAAAATACTTGGCGATTGGTGTGTGATTTTAATGGGTTATGTCGAAGAAGGCGATTATTGCTTGGCCAATAAAGATTTCGCCAGAGCAAGGAAGTGTTTTGGTTATGCGCGGCGGGAAAACGTTAACGACTGGCGCGCCTGGTTTGGCCTTGCAAGAGTCGTCACTAAGAATTTTACGGCATATACGGGTGAAAATTGGGAGCGGTTTGTCAATATGGCCAAAAGCCTGACGACACAGGAAAATATTAATATGATGGATGTGCAAATGGACAATTATGCCGAAAAATACAGGATCTTAAAAAGCATGAGACAGCATAAAAATTAACGGTCGTACACACAATACGATCAGTTTAAGGACAGTAAATGATAAGTAATGGTGAGGAACAAGTGCGTAGGTATTTTGAAGCGATAGACGATCTCATGCTGATGGAAAAAACAATGGAGAGTATCTTTATTGTCAGCAAAAGATTTTCGAAAATAATTGCAATTGAGCATCTTGATAGTAACGGGAAAATAATTCAGATATCCTACAAAAGCTATTTTGAAAGAATATACAAAACAGCTTCAAATATATCCGAAAAACTGAAAGAAATTGAATATGGAAGCGTTGTCGGCCTCAAGTTGAATAACTCACCCTTGTGGGGCGTTTTCTTCTGGGCTTTGCTTATGTGCGGCTATCGTCCGATGCTTTTGGACGCAAAAGCCGGCCAAGAACCAACAAACAGCCTGCTTTTACAGGCGAATGCGAAGGCGCTGGTGACCGAAGACGCGGATACGTTCTGCTGTCCGAAGTTTTCGACGCCCGAACTGCTTTCTGACCGCCCGGCAAAGGATTTTATGCCGCGTTGGGAGGATCATGTGCTGTTCTGTTCGTCGGGGACGACGGGGAACTCTACGGTCGTTGTTTTTAACGGTGAGTGCCTGTGTTATCAGATTGCAAGCGCAAAGACAATGCCGGACAGAACCTTGGATATCATGTATCCCCCGTCGATGGGCAATCTAAAAGTATTGGCCATGCTGCCGTTTCATCATATTTTTGGGTTTGTGGCGGTTTTTTTATGGTATACGTTCTTCGGGAAAACGGTCGTGTATTTGGCGGATCTGCTGCCCGGCACGATACTGGAAACATGCCGCAGACTGAAAGTTTCTCATGTGTACGGCGTTCCGCTGTTATGGAACAATATCGCGCAGACGCTTGTGCGCAAAGCCGAACTCGGCGGCAAAAAACGCGAAAGGATATTTAACAACCTGATCGCTTACCATACGCATACCATGACGAAAAGGCAGGCAGGGTATGGCGCTTCCAGAAGCTTGCTCAAAACCATACAGCAAAGGCTTTTGGGGCCGGCCATCAAATTCTGTATTTCAGGCGGCGGGCATATCACGTATGATACGCTGAAAATCATCAACGGCGTGGGATACCCGCTGTATAACGGCTATGGCCTGACAGAGGTCGGCGTCACGTCTGTCGAACTCGATCCCGATGTAACAATGCGCATGAAGGCAAGCATCGGAAGGCCGCTCTACAAAATGGCATATAAGATCGTCCCGATCAGCGATCAGGACGAAACCACGGGCGAGCTTTGTATCAAATCACAGACAACGCATATCGGTACCATGCAGGATGGTGTGTTCATAAAGCGCGGCGATACAGAATGGTATAAGACCGGCGATATCGTCACAAAAGACGATAAGGGGAATTACTATATCAAAGGCCGCATCAGGGATATCATCATCAATGCGGATGGAGAGAATGTTTTCCCGGACGAACTGGAAAGCTGTTTCGCCGGGCTTCCGTTTGTAGCACAGTTGTGTGTGCTGGGCATACAGCGCAGAAATGAAAGCGCGGAACGCATCACACTCATACTGGAATTATCGGGAGACATTACGGCGGATGAGCAGGCCGGGTTGTACGATAAGATCCGCGAAATCAACGGCACTCTGCCCATCCATAAGCAGGTTCAAGACACCTATGTCTCCAGCGATATACTGCCTGTGATCAATACAATCAAAATTCAAAGGCACAAACTTCGTCATAATCTTGCCGAACATCCCGAACGGTTCCAAAGATTATCGGTTATTGACGGAAAAGTTTTTAAAGATTATCCCAAAGATTTTATTGAGGAAATATTGACCGGCGTCAGGACGGTCTTTGCCGATGTACTGCATCTGCCTGTAGAAAGCGTTTATGACCATGGCCATTTCGTTTATGATCTGGGCGGCGACAGCCTGATGTATGCCGGCCTGATACTGGAACTCGAGAACCATTTCAATACGACCATTCCGCAGCAAAGTTATGGCAAGTGTTACTGCGTGAATGATTTTTCAAAACTGATAGCGGATATACGAAAAAATTAAGCCCGTATTTCTGATATGCCAAACACATGCCTCCGCTGGCCCCCGTCATAAAAGCTGATCCCGCAAAGGGCGTTCGTCCGTTGCGTGATATATAAGCGCTCCGGTCTATTCAATAGTTCTCAATATTACATCATGGGAGGTTTCTATTATGCAAACAATGAAAAAGTGGCAAGAACCGTTATTCGCCATCGGCGGCCTTGGAACGTCGTTCATGTTTACGATTCAAGCCACATACCTGCTGACAAGGTATATGCCTTCGCAAGCGGATATCAACGGCGGCTTGGCGGTCATGCTGGTTGTACCATGGATACTGAGTCTGCTTTTCTTGCTGAGCCGGCTGTTCGACGGATTGATCGATATACCGATCGCCTCATGGACAGACTCTTACTTCCGAAAAACAGGCAAGCGGTATCCGGTCATACTGGCGGGTATCGTGCCGATGATGCTGACCTATATGCTCATGTGGCTTGCGCCTGTGCCCAAGGAATTGAGCATCTGGAACATCGTGTGGGTGTCTGTCTGCTCGATACTGTACTTCTTCTCGTACACGCTCGTTGCCGTTCCGTATCTGTCCTCTCTGTCGGATATGGTTGCCGACCAAAAATCCCGGGTGCGTGTCGCCAGCTGGCAGTCTTTCTTCAACACGATCGGATACTGCCTGGCCTATACCGTCGTTCCTCTGATGAGAGAGCATTTCAGCAACAACTCAAGTTTGCAGGAAGGCATGACCACGACGGCTTTGATATTGTCGCCTGTGATGCTGACCATGCTGATCCCCGCGTTTTTTGTGCTCAGGAAGAACAGCAAAGACGCCGCCGGCAACAGCCAGGAACCAGTAAAGAACAAAGAAGCCAAATTGACAATGTTCGAGAGTTTGAAGACCACCGTCAAGAACAAGTCGTTCAGGATTTATTTATTAGCTTATATGTGTTGCTTTTTTGGCCTTCAGCTGTTTTTGGGCGGCATGGACTATCTGAACCGTTCGATCATGGGCCTGACCGGCTGGCGCATTTCTGTGATGAACGCCGCGGCCTTTGCGCCGATACCCATCATGCTATGGCTTTTCAACAAGATTAACCGCAAGTGGGGCATCAAATGGGCTTTCCGTGTCGGCCTGCTCTGCTTTATCGTGGCCATGTCAATTTTTACGATGGCATGGACAAAGCTTGTGGGTACGACGATGCCGTTCTATCTTGGCCTGATCGCCGGAACGTTCGGAAGTTTCTCCATCGGCGCGTTTTTCGCGGTCCCCTATGCGATGCCCGCACAGATCGCCGCTGAGGAAGCACAGCAGACCGGCGTCAACCGGTGCGGCATGTATTTTGCGGTACAGGGCCTCGTTAATCAGATCGTCGGCGCGTTCGCCGGGTCTGTTATTTTGATCAACGTACTGAACCTGAGTTTTGGTTTCTTTACGGACGGCGCGATATTCATCGGGCCTATCGTGATCATCGCCTGTGTGCTGTCCTACATTTTTGCAGGCAAGCTGCCGGGTGCCGTCAAAAGCAAGGCGGAAGCTGCTGAGTAGGAACACACATCCATAAATGCTCTGCCGGAGACACGAATGATTCAATCATCTTATTATCTGTAAGGAAAATTGAATCATTCTCCGGCATATTATTGACGTATATATTATTGAGGTGTTTGTTTTGTTTTTTGTCTGGTTCGTAAAAATCACATCCGCTCCGTTTCTGTTTATTTATTTCAAATTGAAACTGATCGGGAAAAAAAGCGCGAGTAAGATCGACGGGAAGACCATCATCATCGCGAACCATATCAGCACATGGGATGCGGTGCTCGTGAATTATGTTTTCCCGACGAAGCGGATATATTTTATGACTGCGTCCGAGCTGTTTAATTATAACAAACTGTTTGCATGGTTTCTGCGCACTCTCGGGGCTTTTCCTGTGAACCGGTGCGGGACCGACCTGACAGCCCTTTCACAGGCCATCGATGTTTTGGAGCAGGATAAGATACTCGGCATGTTCCCCGAGGGCAGGCGCTCGCTGAACGGCGAGCTGCTGCCGTTCAAGGCAGGCGTTGTGATCGCGGCTCTCAACAGCCAAACGCCGATCCTGCCGGTATACATTTCCGGGAAATACGGTTTTTTCCGCAGGATGACCGTTGTCGTCGGAGAAAAGATATTTTTGCATAAATATTGTGCCGAAAAGCATCCGTCTCCCGATATCATTCAGCAATTATCTGATATGCTGCGTGATAAAATGATGGAATTGGCGCAAAATATCAATATCAGGACACCAAAAAGGGCATTGGAAATCAGAAAATGATAAAATCTAAGGAAGTGGCATATGCGGCCATCGCGTCTGCGCTCAGTACGGTTTTTCTTGTCACCGGATTTTATCTGCAGATCATGGAGTTTTTCTGGTATTTCATGGCCACGCTTGCATTGATGATACCGCTGTCTAAAGGGTACGCCAGAACAGCGGTCTTTTCATATTTCGTATCATCGTTTCTGGCGCTGCTGCTCTGCGGCTTTCAGTTCATATATCTCATGCCGTATGTTATTTTTATGGGCCTGCATCCCGCCGTTGATTATATCATGAGAAAACGCGGCCTCAACATCTGTCTGGCCCATTTGATCAAAGCGGCCTGGTTCGATGCGTCCGTGTATGTTTTGATACTGTTTACAAATCTCTTTTTGTTTATTGATCTCATGGCCGGCACATTCGTGATCATCATTGTTTTCGTTGTCTGCACATTTTTGTATTTTTTATACGATTACGCCATCCATTTGCTCATGAAAGTTCTCGGCAAAAAATTTCAGCATTACTCATAGGCCGGCAATAAAGCACATTTGATCTTCTTCATATGCGCTGACCCGGCCGAAAAATCATTGTTATATGAGATAATTTGGAATATAATCAAAGGATATTGCATCATCGCGTCGGGAGGATACGGGCATGAGCCAGTCAGTTTTTTTCAACCAGACCGTACTTGTTGTTGTCATCGTGATCGTGGTTGCCGCGATTGTCGTTTATGCTTTGATCCGCAAAAAAAAGGCGCTGCGGGCAAGACTTGACGGGCAGTTCGGCAAAGCGCCGCTTTTTACCGACAAGCCGGATATGACAAGTATATCAAGCTGTTGGCGCCATAATAAAGAGGAGGCTATCCATCCCATCGACGATATTACGTGGGACGACCTTGATATGGACAAGGTCTTTTTGCGCATCGATTCATGTCATACGTCCGTCGGCGAGGAATACCTCTACGCCCTGCTGCACACGCCAGAGTTCTGCAGCGACGCGCTGACGGAACGCGAAAACCTGATGTTGCTGCTCGGCAAAAACCCGCAGCTTCGGCTTGACCTGCAGGTGTATCTGCATAAAACGGGGAAAACAGACCATAACGGCCTTTCTTCCTTCTTTGACGGCACCGCGTCCAAACGGCTCAAGTTTCCGTTCCTTTATAAAATACTGGCCGTCATTCCCCTTGTTTGCGCCGGCGCCATGTTCCTTGATCTGAAGATCGGCTTGTTTGCCCTGGCTTTGTCTTTTATATCAAACATCGTCGTCTACTGCCTGACCAAAACGTACATTGAAAAAGAACTTGCGTCGCTGCGCTATTTTTCGGCACTTTTGTGGTGCGCAAAAAAAATAAGCCGTCACAGCGCGCTTGCCTCCCATCCCTTGTCGTCAGGCCTGAAAACGCATCTTCGCGCGTTCAGAAAGATCGGCGGCAAATTGTCTTCGGTCGCAAAACAGAAAACAACGGATATCGACATGTTTGCGGAATACATCAAGATCCCCTTTTTGTACGATATTATTAACTATAATAAAGCCATTGACATTATCGGACAAAATGCCGAATCTTTTCGGGCGCTATACCGTATCGTCGGCGAGCTGGACACTGCTGTCGCCGTGCTGTCTTTCCGGAAAAGCCTGCCTTATTATGCCCGTCCGGAGTTTGCGGAAGACAGCGTCATCGATACGGAAGATATCTATCATCCGCTTTTGTCCGATCCGGTACCGAACACGGCGCGGATCTGCCGCGGCAGCCTGGTGTCCGGCTCGAACGCTTCCGGAAAATCGACGTTTATCAAAGCCGTCGCCATCAACGGCATACTCGCGCAGACGGTACATACCTGCACGGCAAGGCGCTACCGGGCGCGTTTCGCGCTTGTCCTCACCTCGATGGCGGTACGCGATGACATCACCGCGGGAGAGAGTTATTTTATTACGGAGTTAAAGTCGCTTCGGCGCATCATACAAAAGATACCCGACGTTTTTTGCGTTTGTTTTATCGACGAGATACTCAGGGGAACAAACACGATCGAGCGCATTGCCGCATCGGCCTCGGTACTGCGCTATCTTCAGACACTGGATTGCCTCTGTGTCGTGGCCACGCACGACATCGAGCTGACCCGCATGCTTGAGGGGCTCTATGACAACTACCACTTTGGCGAGCAGATGACAAGCGACGGCATGTATTTTGACTATACGCTTAAAATAGGCGCGTCACGTACAAAAAACGCGGTCAAACTGCTGGAGTACATGGAATTTGACCGGCGCATCATCGACAGCGCACAAAAGCTTGTCGAAAAATTCGAAGCGACGCAGACATGGGATACGCTGCGCTGAAATGGCACGCCACTCCCCCGTCACATATCGCTCAGCACCTGAAACGTACCGAGCGATTCAAGAAGCATCGCCAGCACCTGATCATATTCGTCTGCCTCGGCAGTCAGAGAACAAATGTATATCCGGCTTTCCGTTACCCATATGAAGTAATCTCCAAAAAAACCCTGCATCGTGAAATGATACCTTTGCGCCGTATATGCACCCACGCCGACCGGCGCCGCCTGCTCCCATTCGAAATCCGCAAAGGTCTGCCCCAGCATGCTTGCCGCGCTGTCCCACGTCTGCGCAATCAACGAGTTGTCCGAAGTATCGGCTTCGTTCGACGATATCGCAAAACCGGTGTTGGTTTGAACCACATACGCATCCGCCGGATAGAAAAACACTTCTCCTTGTATTATTTCACTCGAATACTCCCAGTCGGGTGCATACACCATGATAAACAGATCAAGATCGGCATTGGTATATACGATCGCGACAGCCTCCTCGGTCACTGCCGGGCTCTCTTCCGTCGTCCTGGTTTTTTCAGGTATGCCGATACCGCCCGTTTCGCTCTCCTTTGGTGCCTTGGTCTCTTCAGGCGTGTCGGTCTCTTCCTCCGAATCACCCGAGGAAAATCCCGAGCCATGCGTTTCATCAGTCGCCGTATCGGCGATTTTGCACGCCGCCAGGCCGATACACAGCATCACTGCCAGCATCACCATCAGTATTCTTTTCATTTAAAATACTCCTTTTCCCTTGATCATCAAGCCTCTATTCACTATGCCACAGTCGGGCGCCGGCGGCGGTGACAACCATGATCTTTAACATCTTCATACCATCACCTTTTCCTGATTTATATCAGGCCATAAAGCGGAATGTCCATACGTTATATAGATTCGAGCCGCAACGCTCATTTTCCTTTGGATCGACGTCGGTTCAGCACTAAAAAGGGCAACCATACGATATTTTAAGTATCAAAAAAGGAGAGTTTCCTCTCCTAAATTTGTTACCATCTGCTGTTGTAATTTCTATTGCCGCTACCCTGGCTGTTTCTCTGCTGTTTTCTTGCTTTTCTGCATGCCGGGCATCTCTGCGGCTCGTTTTCAAAGCCTTTTTCTTTGTAGAAAGCCTGTTCACTCTCGTTGAAAATAAATTCCGAGTTACAATCTTTGCAAGTAATCACTTTATCTGCCATATTCAGTTAACCTCCTATATTATTTGGACTTAAATCAGTCTTGATTCGTATCTCCGTTTTTCCAAAATAATCAGAGGTATGTTCAAAAACTTATTAGACCATGGCGCTGTATATTACAGCTATATCAATATAGCACATGCCTGTATAATACACAAGTAAATTTTTTCCGCCGCGCTTAGATTTCAGCAAAACCAGAACAAAACACCGGTACTTTTCATAGTATACATCAAAAGGCGTTGCAAAATACACCGCGAGACCCTGTTTTGAAAGGAGCATATGATATGCCAAATGGTACGATGCCGCCCCGTGGAACACGCAGACCGGACATAAGATGGCGGCGCGCCCCTCGTTTTTTCCCATACTTCTACGGCTTTCCGCGCTACCGCTATAACTGCCCAATGGACACATGCCCGTACGACAGGCGATATGATGACCGGATTGACGGGCGCCCTGACGGATGGTATGGCATACCGCGCTACCGGGACATGATGGTACCGGGCGATATGGACGAATATTGATATAACGCCGTGGATCCCTTTATGAGCCCCACGGCACTCACAAGGGTTTGAGGCAAAAATAAGCCGCCCTATGAGCGGCTTATCTATATTGTTACTCTGCTGCTCCGTAAATCAAAGTGCCTGTTCCGTCTTCATCCGACCACGAGAATGTAATATATTCCGTCTCTTCGATCTTAAATTGCGCAGTATATACGCCTTCATAAGTCGCTTCGGCATACATATCCCAGCCTGCGTTTTGCAGCTGTTGCACATACGCGCTTGAAATGCTGTCGTTGCAGCCTTCAAACGTGACCCACATAGTCGTTTCAGCATCCATCTTACCTGTCACTGTGACACCCTGAATCTCGGACACATTGGAAGGAAACATATCGGCAGGCCATGCTATCCCCGATTCGTCTCCCTCAAACGACACCGTATCGTCACCGTCGCTCATCGACCAGGAACCGCCGTCGTCATCAATGTCGACATCGACGTCGCCGCCGTACGCGCTTTCAATCATCTGCTCGGCAATCTGCTCGGGGCTTGGCCCGCATGCAACCAGACAAAAAATCAACAATACTGCCATCAACAAAAAAATTAGTTTTTTCAAAAGACCCTCTCCCTTCATCGTTCTGTTAATAATAATACTATAAAATTCAATAAAAATCCAGTCGCCGGATGTGTTTTTACGTAAAAGAAGAAAAAACACATCGCCCGGGCCCGTGCTGCCCGCGATCACTTCAGGTCGATGCCCGTCATCGCCTCAAACTGCGCATTTGTGATCTTTTTACTGGCCAGAAGCGTGTATGCCTGCTCAAAAATGCTGCTCTGCTGCGACATGTCGTAGCTTGCCTGCCACTGGTTCTGTGACACAAGCGCCGCGTTGCGCTCCGATTCTATCTGTGCCAGCAGGCTTGATGCATCCGCGCCATACTGCGTATCAAGGTTGGCAAGCGCCCGGTTGATCTCATCCGTATAGTCCTGCTGCTGCCGCGACGCATCACCCAGCGTGTTCAAAAGCGTGTTTGTGTTTCTCTGCTGGAACGTCTGCGACGTACCGCCCGCGCCCGAGAGCCCCATGTTCGCGACGGATTCTTTTCTCGATTTTTCCAAGAGCGCGTTGTTGACATACGCCTCGTTTTTCAGCGTTTGATACGCAGCCGGCGCGTCCGACAGCTGCGCGTTATATGCCGATATGGCTTCATCATATGCCGCTTTGAGCTGCGCCTTCTGCGCGGCGAGCGCCTGGTCGTAACTCTCGTTTATCTTTTGTCCTATGTCTGTTGCCGCCATGCCAATACCTCCTTATTTTTTAAGCGCCGCAAGCTTCGCTTCGATCATGTTGCCGATATACGCGGTCAGGTCGTCCGCGTTTTGCTCAAGCACCGCAAGCGACTTCGATGACAGGTCGCTCAAAAACATGCTGACCGCCGTGCTTGCAACCTCTTTCGCGTCGTTCTCAGAAAGCTTCCCGTCCGCGCTTTTTTCTTTCAGTCCGTCCACAACGGCCGCCTGAAGGCCGGCCACCACGTTGCCCGCGACGGTCTCGGCCTCGCTGATGGCCGATATAAGCGCCTCGTTTTGCGTTTTTCCCTTCAGCCACGTAAAAGCCGCCTTGATGAGCGGTATGACCACGGCGCTCAGCACCAGCCCGATAACCGCGATCGCGATCTCAGTCAAATCAATTTCCATACGTTCTCTCCTTTGCATTTGCGGCGTTATCAAACCGCTTTTTCTGTCTTCATGCTACACCATCCCGCCGCTCACAATCGCTCAAGTTCTTCATTGCGCGGTTGCTTGATTTGTTTACAAAAATTCTTTATTTCCTCAATCAAAATGTGAAAGATAGGGTTTACAATAACCCATCATAAGTGTTGCGCTTAAATAAAATCGGGCAGGTAATAATATAATGGATCAGCATGTTTCACAAAATAAAGAACATTCTAAAGCTAAAAAAAAAGGGCCAAAACTCATACGGTGGATCATCACAGATATACTGCTCATCGGCGCGGGTCTTGTTATATTCGCGCTTTTCCACCACGTACTGCCACAGAGCACAGACTTTGAGCCCGTCGTTCTTTCTTCCATCACCGCATCTGACGAAACGTCAGCCGATGATACAACGATCAGCAACACAAAAGCTGCCGCCATCACCACGACGGCAACGACAGATTCGGATACGGATATCTCGTGGAGCGAAAAGTTCGCGGATATGTTCACAACCGACGTGGTCGTCACTGACACCAGCTATACCAGCGAAGACTTGAGTATCACGATCGAATGCGTTGAGGAGAACGGCATCACCTATTATGTCGCGGATATTTATGTCAGCAATATCGAGAGTTTCCTGACTGCGTTTGCGGGCGGCTCGTATGGCAGCGGTGTCACGGATACCACGCTTGATATGGCCAACAAAAACGGCGCGATACTCGCGGTCTCGGGAGATTATTACGGCGTACGATCGGACGGCATCGTGATTCGCAACGGCGTACTGTACCGCGATACACTCTATGATGACATACTGCTATTGAACAGCGACGGCAGCATGGAGACCGTTTCTGCCGAAGATTTCGACATCGACGCCATGATCGAAAATGGTGCTTACCAAGGCTGGTCATTCGGGCCAATGCTACTGGAAGACGGCCTCCCGATCGATAACTTCAGCAGCAGCCGTCTGGCGTCCGAAAACCCGCGGTGCGCGATCGGCTATTATGAACCCGGGCACTACTGCTTTGTCGTCGTCGACGGCAGGCAACCCGGATATTCGGACGGCATCACGCTTAAAGGCCTCTCACAGATCTTCTATAACCTCGGATGTACCGTCGCCTACAACATGGACGGCGGAAAATCGGCGGCAATGGTCTTTATGGGTGAGCTTGTCAACAAGCCTGCGCAGGGCGGCCGGGAAATCAGCGATATCGTTTATATTACGGAGGTTTCATTATGATAAGAAAAATCATTCCGCATATATGCATTGCCATTTCTGTTATGATAATCGTCTTTTATATCATCAACATTTACAACGACGCAATGGGCTTTTTGAGGGGTACCGTGTTTGAAACGCTGCTGCTCATCTTCTGCGCCGTCTCCATCACCACTTCGGTGATGCTGCTGGTCCAAAACGAACGCAGAGAATAAACTCGCCTTGTCATTGCCCGCGCCATCGGTCCATGCAACTTTACAAAGGCTTAACATTAAGAAGCTGGTCAATTATGGGCAGGTATTGTATAATACTTAACATAGGCTTAACAATATATACTAAATACAGAATAATCTTAATTGATATTGGAGAGTAAACATGACTGTATCGATGATATTTCTGCTTCTTGGCGGGCTCGGTCTGTTCCTCTACGGCATGAAGATGATGTCGGACGGCCTCGAGAACATTGCCGGAGACAGGATGCGCCGCGTACTCGAGGTTCTGACGACAAACCGTTTTGCGGGCGTGGGCGTGGGCGCCGGTATAACCGCCCTGGTACAGAGCTCGTCTGCCACCACGGTCATGGTCGTGGGCTTTGTCAACGCAGGGCTGATGACACTGTTTCAGGCGACGGGCGTCATCATGGGCGCCAACATCGGTACGACGATCACGGCCCAGCTTATCGCTTTTAAACTCACGGATATTGCCCCTTTCATACTCTTTTTAGGCATTTTGATGACGGTATTCATACAGAAACGGATGTTTACCAGAGTCGGCACGATCATACTCGGTTTCGGCATGCTTTTTGTCGGGCTATCCCTGATGTCGCAGGCAATGGAGCCTCTTCGGGACAACGAAGCTTTTACGAGTTTCCTGGTCAGCTTCAAAAGCCCGGTCATCGGCGTGCTTGTCGGCGCGGCGTTTACTGCCGTGATACAGAGCTCGTCCGCTTCCGTCGGCATACTGCAGTCGCTTGCGCTGCTCGGGTTCATCGGCCTTGATTCCGCGGTGTACGTGATACTCGGCCAGAACATCGGTACCTGCATCACCGCGATACTTGCCGCCATCGGCACCAGCGCAAACTCGAAACGTGCCGCGGGCGTCCATCTGATGTTCAACATCATGGGCACACTGATCTACCTTGTGTTGCTCGCTCTCTTCCCAACAATCGTCTCATGGGTTGCGTCTCTCTCGCCCGACAACGTGGCGCGTCAGATCGCAAACTTCCACACGATATTCAACGTGTCCGTGACGATACTTCTGTTCCCGCTTGCCGGCCTGATGGTCAGGCTCATCACACGCATCATACCCGAAAAGCTAAAGCCCGGCGCCGTCGAGAGAAGGCTTTTGTACCTCGACGAGCGTATCGCCCAAACGCCTGTTATTGCATTGAGCCAGACGCTCAAAGAACTCAACCGCATGGGTACGATATCGAGCGGCAATTTCAAACTGGCGCTGGATGCGTTCTTTGGTCAGGACGAACAAAAGGCGCGCCAGGTCTTTGAAACGGAAAAGACCGTAGACTATTTAAGCCACAACATTACCAACTATCTCATTGATTTTCGCGGCATGGAGCTCTCCGAGCATGACCTCAAAATCATGGGCAGCCTGCACCATGTCATCATCGATATGGAGCGCATCAGCGACTTTGCCGAGAACGTCGCCGAGTTTTCGCTGACACTTGCAGAGAAAAGGGCGAACCTGACCGATGAGGCGCTGATCGAGCTGACGGAAATGTCCGAAAAAACCATGGAGACTCTGCGCGTGAGCCTCGATGTCTTCGAGCGCCGTGACAAAACGCGCCTCGGCGAGATCGAAGCACTCGAACAGGAGGTCGACCGCATGCAGAAGGAATTTATCAGCAACCATATCGAGCGGCTTCAGGTCAAAGCATGCAACCCGCAGATCGGCGTTGTGTTCACCAATATGATCGCGACCTTGGAGCGTGTCTCTGACCATGCGGTCAACATCGCTTTTTCGATCAGCATCGACTGACAAAAGCATGACAGTACAGCAAAACCGGCCTCATGGCCGGTTTATTTTGATTCCGGAACCCCCGGGCGATGCGCAACGCCGTTAGGGTGGTTATTATATTCAT
>JAQTSP010000163.1 GCA_028711205.1 Eubacteriales bacterium
CGCTGCCGCGAAGCTCTGTCTCATAAGCCGCCTCCAGCCCGGTAATCCCCAGCTTGTCCGAGGCCAAATACCCTTCGTCGTCCTCGCCGGCGTATCCCATATAGCCGATGATGTGAGCGGCTGATTCACCCATATCATAGTACCTTATCGGCGTATACTGTTCGTCATCGATGCCGAGCCCGGGTACGGACAATATGCTCTCCTTCTGCTCGTCTGTCAGCGCGTCAGAAAAAAACGTGCCGAGCACAACGATCTCGGTCTCATCTTCCAACGCCTTGTTAAACATGTTAATGATCTCGGTATTTGTGAGGTCGGTGATGGTACAGATGATATCCGAAACATCCGTTAAATCTTCTACCTTTGATATGTTCATATATACGGTATCCGCGTATGTGTTCTTCGCAAGGATGCTGCCGTCCGATGCAAAGATCTCTCCCCTTTCGGCTTTCAGCGTCTCGATGCGCACATGCGAGCCTTCTTCCATCTCGGGAAATATCAGCGCGTAATCCCACAGCACAACGCACGTATCATCTTCTATTGTGGCTTGCAGTGTAAAATCGTTGGTAAAATCGCCGTAGCTTTCCGTTTTATATGTCGCGGTATAGGTATAGACGCCGTCCGTGTCCGGTTCCGACAGGTTTTCGATGACGATCTCGGTAACGCCCAGCCCTGAAAATATCGCGTCGTATTTTTCTATAAAAGCGTCTTCGTCGATATCGACGGCCGGTGATACGCAATCATACATCGCGCTAAAATCCATCGCCGTAAAGCTGTCCATGAATGCGCTGATATCATAGGCCTGAGCCGAATCGCCCATACAGGAGCAAAGCATCAGGCATATGATGAGGCATATAAGCAATTTGTAGATCGTCCGCATCAAAGCACCTCTTTTAAGCGTTATTATACTATGCGCAAGGTTGAATGTACAGAAACACTCCAACGGAAAAAGAAGTATAAAAAACAAACAAACACTTGAACCGCGCTTGTTTGTTTCAAAATTAATGTTTCTTTTTTGAAAGCCGATGCAGCGCTTTGTCTATCGCGCTGATAATCTGGTCCCGCGCGATGCGGTATTCCTCGATCGGCTCTTTGTAAGGATCGGTGATATCGTATCCGCTTTCCCCGGGATATCCGTCGATACCGGCCGCATATCCCAAAAGCGTGTGCATTTTGTGTTCCTCGTCGGGCGCCATCGCCTCCATCTCCTCGATATGCTTGGCTTCCATCGCAAGGATGACATCGGCCCATTCCGCAAGCTCCTTGCCAAATTGACGCGATTTGTGCTTTTCAATATCGAGGCCAATCTCACGCATGACCTCAATCGCCTCTTCCGACGCCGGTGAGCCTTCGCAGGCAAATGTGCCGGCCGACTCAAATGTATAATCTTTTAAGCGGGTACTTCGGTCTGCCGCATCGTCTGCAACTCCTTCTGCCATAGGGCTTCTACAGGTATTGCCCGTACACACAAAAAGAACGTTCATCTATTTTGCTTCCTCCTATACTTTTACAATATTATACGCAGCCGCTTTACTGATCCGGTTCATAACGGCAAACCCTATACCTGTTTTAGGTATTGCTTCAAAATAAATGTTTGTGTACCCATCCTCGTCCGCATCCCGCAGCAGCCCGTACAGGCATTTTGCCGCCTCATACGGATGATACACGCTTCCCGTTAGCACAACATCCCGTTTTCCGTAATGTATTTTGTTTTCCCTGCTTGCCATGATGAGTGGTTTGTCGCCTTTTTTAATGTCTTTATCATACAGATATTTTATGGCTTCTGCAACAGAAATATTATTGCCTTCCACAACAGTCACCGCCGCACGCGGTGCGTAATGCCTGTATTTCATGCCGGGAGACATCGGCGTCTCTTGTTCATCCGGCGAAAAACTCTCTGTGTATGCGGCTTCTCCGATACACTCGCGAATCATCTCGCGCGTTACGGCGCCCGGCCGCAATATCACGGGAATATCGCGCGTCATGTCGATCACGGTCGATTCCAAACCGACGCTGCATTCGCCCGCGTCGAGTATCATCAGGTCTTCGCCGAAATCTTTCTGCACATGCTCCGGTTTCGTCGGGCTCGGGCTTCCCGATTTGTTCGCGCTCGGCGCAGCGATCGGCACGCCCGAGGCGGATATCAAAGAGAGCGCCGCGTCGCAGTCGGGCATGCGCACGCCCACGGTATCGAGCCCTGCGGTCACAGCGCCGGGCAGGCCCCTGTTCTTCAGCACAAGCGTCAGCGGTCCCGGCCAAAACCGTTCAGCCAGTATGTTTGCTTTATCACAAAAAACGGCGGCTCTCTGCGCCTCGGGAATACTGTCCACATGCACGATCAGCGGATTATCCCCGGGCCTTCCTTTCAGCGCGAATATGCGCGCCACGGCCGCTTCGTCCGTCGCATTGGCGCCAAGACCGTACACCGTTTCTGTCGGAAACGCGACAACGCCGCCGGCCCGTATCATTTCGGCCGCTTTTTCTATATTCTCTTTATATTCATCGATAAGGCTCAATATCATTTATTTTACCATTTTACACCGGCCATTTAAAAAAATCAACAAGCGGGCTCCTATAGCGTCTGAAGCTGTATGCTGCCGACAGCGCCGCACTGATCGTCCACGACTGCCATCGCTCCGATCACACCGCCGATACCGGCTATCATGTCAAGCGCTTTTTGCATATCCGCCTTGCCGATGATCTCGTTGCCGAGCCGTGTCGCGCACGCGTCGGCCAGGCACGCGTCATGCGATACCACAACCGCCGCGTCCGCTTTGCCAAAGCTGACCGAATGCCCGATCGTGCCCGATGATGTGCATACCGCGACCGCCATATCCCTGGCGTCGACCGTGATGCCGATTTTCATGCTGAGAGAGCTGTGTCCCGCATAGATCGCAACGGTTTTTGGCGCGTCTGCTTTTATAAAAATGTCTCCGCCGTTTTCGACGATAACCTGCCCCGTATACCTTAGTATTTCCCGGCCGACATGCGCCGCGAAAGCGCCTGCAACGGCCGCCATCGGCCCGACGCCCGCGGCTTTTGCCGCATCGCACATGCGGGCGACAACCGGATGGGCGTCCGGCGCCGCATCGACAGGCGAAAAGCTCTCTGCAAACACCTTGTTTTTCTTGATATAGTCGTCAAGTACCCCGCGCAAAGACAAAACCGCCGCATACGCTTCGTTTTTATACGGTTTGCCCGCACAAATATAAAGCTCCGTTTCTTTAAACTGTGTGCACCAGCAGATAAGGTCTGAGGTTATCGTTTTTCTGTATTCGTTTCTGTTGGAATAATCAGAATATGGTGTCATCAAAGCTCTTGATCGCCCTCGCGGGGCACGCGCGGACACAGTGTCCGCAAAGCAGGCATTTGTCCATATTAAACTCAAGCTCCCATGTGTCGCGGTTCATCGTCAGCGCACCGGACGGACATACGGACGTGCACGCGCCGCAGTGCATGCATTTTTCCTCATACCGTATCACACTGTCCGTATATATCTTGACAATGATACCCTCATTTTCGAGATAATCCAAGCCTTTTTTGATGTTCGCATCCGTACCGGCCAATTCAAGTATGATATATCCTGTTTTCCCCGGCGATACATACGCCTTCAATATATTGAACGTCAGATTAAATTTGACCAGGTTTGTTACGATCGGTTTGTCTGTTTTCTCCGGCGGGAATTCAAGCCCAACCTTTTCATGTGTCTCTTCCATCTATTTTCCCTCCGTTACAAGTCCTTTTAAACTGTCTCTCACAGGCAGCTTTGATACGGCCTCCGTCATCACAAAAGCGCCGCCCAGTATCTTTTCTTTCAACTCATCTGCAATCAGCCTTGCTTTATAAAGGCTCGAAAGCGGGGCCGTTCTGATTGTTTTGCCGTTGATCTCGACAAGACCCGACCGAAGCTCGGCATATGACACGCGCTTCAGCGCTTTTCTTTGGCGCTTGCTTTCGCTGTAGTCGAAGATGTTCGTATAAAGATGCGCGTTGGATACGGCAAGGTCTGCCATAAAATCTTCATCGATGACAGGCAGCGGCATACCGATACCGACGTATAAAGACGATCCATAGCCTTCGAACGTCGCTGCTTTTAAATACGCGCTCTTCATGCCTTTCAAATCGCCGATAACGCAAAGCGTATACCCGGCGTAATGCATATCTCCGTTCTCCAGTTCGGCGGCATTGTTGATAGCCTGTGTGCCTTCAAACACCACAAACCCTTCGCCGCCGCACAGCAATATCTTTGTACCGATGCCGATCGTCCGAAGTTTCGGGTCTTTTAACAGCGGCGATAATTCTCCGGCCGTTGAGTACGTGATGTTCCCCATGTTCGGCAGCAGCGTTCCCATGTATGTTTTCTTCGTCGTGTTCGACGTGTTCGTAGCGGCAGAATAGTTTTGATACGCGTTTCTCGGATTGAACATATACGCCTGATTCAAATCGCTGAGCTTTATTTTTGTCCGTATCTCCTTGGCCGTATAGCAGTCCGTACCGCCGGAGCGCGCGCAGAGCTCGATCTCTTTGCCCGCAACAAGGTCTTCGATTACGTGCGCGCCGCCATATTCCGCACCCTTTTCCTCACCCGGCTGCGTGGCGCCGATATACGTATCGACCGCCGCCAGGCCGCCGTACGCCTGTACACCGTTCAAAGTGATCTCGCTCATGCGGATCGGCGGATCGGAATGGCCGAAGTTCAGCATCGCACCGGATGAGCACATCGCGCCGAATGTCGCGGCCGTTACCACGTCGATTTTTTTCGCGCATGCCGGTATGCCCTGCTCTTTCGCCATCGCCACGGCCTCCTCGGCCGTAAATACCACCGCTTTGCCTTTTTTAATTTTTTCGTTGATCTCCTGTATCGTCTTTGACAAGGGGCACGCCTCCTAAAAACTTTATATTCAGGCTGCAAAAGTATTTCGCAGCTTATCTTACGGGATCCCCGTAAAACCAACGGTTCTTTGGGGTTTGGGTATAAATAATATTAGATTATTTTACACCTTTTTGACCCGTTACACAACCGCAAAAAAATAACCGGCGGCAAATAAGCCGTCAGATTGCCGGACGGCGAGGTTGATTTTATCTGTTTTCGGCTATATAATACATTGAACTTTATCATTTGCGAGGTAAAAAATGAAACTGGGTATCGTAGGGCTGCCAAACGTGGGCAAATCATGTCTGTTCAACGCGCTGACGGGCGCTGGCGCGCCAAGTGAAAATTTTCCTTTCAGCACGACCGGCGCGAACGTCGGTATAGTCAGCGTACCCGACGAGCGCATGGACTTTCTGGCCGGTCTGTACCATCCGGCCAAGTTTACGCCTGCCACGATCGAGTTTGTGGATATCGCGGGGCTCGCCAGGGGCGCAAGCCACGGCGAGGGCCTGGGCAACAAGTTTTTGTCGTATATCCGCGAGGTGGATGCGATACTGCACGTCGTACGCTGCTTTGAAGACAACAACGTCATACATGTGGACGGAAATATAAACAGCGAACGCGACGCGGAAACGGTCAATTTCGAGCTGATATTTGCGGATATGGAAGCGGTGGAAAAAAGATGCGCCAAATCCGAAAAAATGATCAAATCAGGCGACAAGAAATATAAGATCGAATGCGATGCGCTATATAAAGTCAAAGAAAACCTCGAAAAGGGTGTCTTTTTAAGCTGTATGGATCTTGACGAATCGGAAAGAGCCGTTGTTTCCGATCTGTTCCTGCTGACGGATAAACC
>JAQTSP010000006.1 GCA_028711205.1 Eubacteriales bacterium
CCGTAATCAACGGCGTAATAGTCTTTAAGATACGGATAAATTTCCATGCTGATTTCTGTACCGTCTGTCAGTACCGCAAAGATCGTGCCATACAGCAAAGACCCGACTTTCTCCGCCGCCTCGCCGGAAAAGCTGACGGCGCCCAGCCGCTCATACAGCGCCGCCGCCTGTTCGGTTGTGATACTCTCTGTGTTCAGCGTATAGCCGCCGTCCGAAAGCGCCAGTACCGCCTGCTCTTCACCTCTGACGATTGTCAACGTATCGATCAGGGAAGTGTCATCAACCGGCAAGAGCCTCTGGTCAATCAGCGAAAAAGCGTCACGAACCGCCATATCCCGCACAGCCTCCGGAACAAGAAATACGCTTTCGCCGATGCTGCAATATACCATGCTGTCCGCCGTCTTTTCGCCGATATCGATATGCATGAGCACACTGCCCGCTTCGTCCCTGTATTCCAGCCATGTTTCACCGTCGATACCGTGATCTGACAGCGCCGCGCTTTCCACATAATCTGTCAGCGTACGGATATCGAGGCATTCCAGAAACAGCGTATATGCGTCCCCCGATAGCGGCAGGGTTATCGGAGACACCATGACCCACGGTACGGATGTATACGCATCATCAGCTCTTTGCAACACGGTTTCGGCCGTATCGGCTGTCTTGAACGCGGCATACCCAATCGTATCCGTATCCGGCATTTCGATTATCTTTTCTATCAGTGAATCAAAGCCGTTTCGTATGCCGTCAAACGACTGCGTTTCTATGGTATAAACCATATCGTCACTTGATTTGCGGAAAAACACGGCGCTTTTGTCGGAAGTGTATTTCCCAAAATAACAGATGTACGTTCCTTCGGCCGTTGTGTATGTGGCAATAAGATCCCCTGGATCAAGCCCGTATGTCGACAGGGGCTCGCTGCCGATATCGATCGCCTGCGACAGTACGATATCCGATAAGCTTGCCGAAATATCCTGTGCCGCAGCCTGGTCAATCTCGGCCTCGCTGCCGGACATGGTCCAGGCGCCGTCACTCCCTCGCTCAAGCTCTAGGACCGAATCATTGTCTTCCAGCTTAATATATGTGATCGTCATATCCCGGGCATCGCTCAAATTTATCTTTTCTGTTTGTTGCGCGGCCTCATTGGCCATATCCGCAATCTCCTGTTGTCTTAAAAAAATGATCGTTCCGCCTATTGCACCCGCGACGATGACGGCAAGCACAATCAGCACCGCTAAGCCTTTTTTTGTCATGACGGCCCTCCTCAACGATATTGATATATCGCGCGTCTATTATAACATATCAAAATACAATAACCGCGTCTGCACGCTATTGTTCATAAATAATATACAATTTTGTCATGTAAACCGGGTTAAAACAGACCTTCAATCCTGCCATCATCGTCGATCGTGATCTGTTCTGCCGCGGGGTTTTTGGGAAGCCCGGGCATTGTCGTGATGTCTCCCGCAAAAACGACGATAAATCCCGCTCCTGCGGAAAGTTTGATGTTCCTGACGGTAAATATGAAATCTTTTGGCCGTCCGATCAGTTTCGGGTCATGCGACAGCGAGTATTGTGTTTTCGCAATACATATCGGCAGATTCGCATACCCGTTTTGCGTAAGTGTATCGATCGCTTTGAAAACACCCGCGGAATAATGCACATCGCTTGCGCCGTAGATGATTGCCGCGAGTTTTTCAATCTTGGTCATAATATCGTCCTCAAGCGCATACGGGTGTTTGGGCGCCGTTTTTTTAGCGATACGCATCACTTCCTTTGCCAGGTCAACGCCGCCTTTTCCGCCTTTTTCCCATACTTCTGTCGGAATGGCGGCCACGCCTTTTTCCCGGCAAAGGCTCTGCACAAGCGCAATTTCCCGTTCGGTATCCGCTCCAAATTTATTGATTGCAACCACAACAGGAAGCCCGAAGTAATCTTTGACATTTTCAATGTGTTTATAGACGTTCTCCATACCGCGCGCAACGGCCGCTTCGTCCGGCACGCCGAGTGCGTCTCTTGAAACCCCGCCATGCACCTTCAGCGCCCGTACCGTCAAGACAATGACAACAGCGTCCGGCCAGAGCCCTGTCTGTCTGCACTTGATATCAAGAAACTTTTCCGCGCCCAGGTCGGCGCCAAATCCGGCTTCGGTAACCACATAGTCCGCAAGATGCAGCGCCATGTTCGTCGCGATATAGCTGTTGCAGCCATGCGCGATGTTGGCAAAGGGGCCGCCATGCATCAGGCAAAGCGTTTTCTCAAGCGTCTGCACGAGGTTTGGCATCACCGCGTCTTTGAGCAGCGCGGCCATCGCGCCCGCCGCCTTTATTTCTCCGGCCGTCACCGGTTTGTTATCGTATGTATACGCCACCTTTATCCTGGCGAGGCGTTCCTTCAAATCATGCAGATCGCTGGCCAGGCATAGCACGGCCATGACTTCCGACGCGGCCGTTATATCAAAGCTGTCCTCTCTCGGCATGCCGTTTGTGCGTCCGCCAAGCCCGCATGTAATGAACCTCAGCTGCCTGTCGTTCATATCCATACAACGCTTGATCGTGATCCTTCGGGGATCGATGCCGATCCCATTTCCCTGCTGTATATGATTGTCCACCAGCGCGCATAAAAGATTGTTCGCAGCCGTGACCGCGTGCAGATCGCCCGTAAAATGCAGGTTGATATCCTCCATCGGTATGACCTGGGCATATCCGCCGCCGGCCGCACCGCCCTTCATGCCAAAAACAGGCCCCAGCGAGGGTTCTCTCAGCGTCAGACAAACGCGCTGGCCGCAAAGTTTCAGCGCGTCCGAAAGGCCTATGGAAATGGTCGTTTTCCCTTCGCCCGCCGGCGTGGGGTTGATGGCCGATACCAGTATCAGTTTTGCGTCGCCTTTGCCTTTCATACGATCCAGTATCGAAAGCGATACTTTTGCCTTGTTATATCCAAAGGGTATCAGTTCGCTGTTCATAATACCCGCGTTCTTTGCGATATCCTGTATAGGCGTCAGTTTTGTTTCTCTTGCTATCTCCAAATCGGTTTTATGCTGCATAGTGCCCTTTCCCGTCATATGATATATTTACCGTATTATATATCAAACGACGTTTGTGTATAGCTGTACTCCTTGCCAATCTTGCTTTGTTTGTTCTTATACATCAGCTTGTCGATGCCCGAAAAGATTTCCTTGCTTGTCAGCCCCGCGCTGTTTTTATAGACTTTATATCCGATGCTGAATTCTATTAAATACGGGAGTTCGTTATGAGAATTATACTTTTGAACATTCTCTTCGATTCTTTGCAGAATTTTTTTTGGCGCATCGTCGTCGCACTGGTCAAGTATGATCAAAAACTCGTCGCCGCCGTACCGCGATACAAAATCGCCTTTGCGCACGCTTTTATTTAACAGGCCGGCCGCAATGACGATGGCGTTGTCTCCTTCGACATGTCCGTATGTATCATTGATGTTTTTGAAATTGTCGATATCGAGCATGATCGCCGCAAACTTTTTTTTGGATTTCGTACTGTAGTTTATGCGGTTAAGCTGCAGCATATCCTCAATATAATCATCGAGATACTTTCTGTTATACAAACCGGTCAGATGATCAAGATTTATCTTTTCGGAAAGGACATAAAGATGCATGATAAGCACCGAAACGGCCACGCCCGGCCATACCATCAGCACATCAATACTCAGCACCAGCTGGACGATGCCCAGAGACATGGGTATAAGCGGTGCGATCAGATACGGATAAAACTCATTTTTAGTCAGATTTCTCTTGTTTTTTAAAATCAATATGATCGAATATATGACATATGAGTATGTACATGC
This sequence comes from Eubacteriales bacterium, assembly GCA_028711205.1. Classification (GTDB taxonomy): domain Bacteria; phylum Bacillota; class Clostridia; order Christensenellales; family SZUA-584; genus JAQTSP01. The sequence goes on from JAQTSP010000006.1 coordinate 3,820, forward strand.
ACTGGTAATATGAAAATAGTCGCCTCTTTCATATGTGTTTTGCTGCGTTATTCTGTATATGAATCCATTTGAATAGTTGAATACCAAGAAAACAACAAGCAGCAAAAACGGTATGCATAAAATAAAAAACTGATATCCTTTTTGATTGTATCCGGACCGGATCGTACAGAATAAAGCCCATAAAAAACAAAACAGTGAGCAAAATGCAAAGAAAAATGCCTGCAATACTTCCAGCAAAATATGAATATAAAGGCCGGGAACCCCTATTATGATCAGTATAATCATATCAAATATAAGTAAAAGTATATCACAAATGATGAGCGCCTGAAACAGCGTTTGTTTGATGATGCTTTCACCGCTGTTTTTCAGGTTGTTGAAATATACAACGGCAAGTATTAGTATCGATATTATGTCAATATCATACTGAACATACATAATCCAATCCTCAAATTTGTTGACTTATCGTGTATTATATATGCATTTGTAAAAAAATTCAACAATCCAGACATTTTATGTTTTTTGGCTATCATTCTGTGCCGCATACCCATCTTTTTTATTGTCCCGATGGCCGCTTTTTTTGTTCAATCGACGTAAAGCCGTCGCAAACCGAAACAAAATGTATGCAAGTATATTTTTTTTTGATATAATATGTGTTATCGAATTATAATGTGTTATATGACTGATTTATTGGCAAATGGAGTGGTTTTTTGAGCAGAATACCGGTAAATATTCCCAACATCCTTACTTTACTGCGATTTGCGCTTGTGCCCGTGGCGACGATCTTTATTTTTTTTGGCATGACACTGCCGGCGCTGATCACCTATATCTTTGCATGCGCCACCGATCTTCTTGACGGATATATTGCAAGAAAAAGTCATCAGGTCACAAAGGAAGGTGTGTTGCTCGATCCTCTTGCGGACAAGCTGATGGCTATTTTTGTTGTCATTGCTTTTACCGTGACGGACGTGCTGCCGCTTTTTGTTCTCGTTGTTATATTGATCAAAGAAATGCTCATGATCGGCGGCGGCATATTCTTATATTTAAAAGGTATCGTTACGCCATCCAATACTTTTGGTAAAATGGCCGCTTTTTTATTCAACACGTCCATCGCCCTGACATTCTTACATGAATGCATCGACCCCTGGCATAAATATTTTATTTATTTTGCGCTCGCGATGATGGTGGCCGCCTTGCTCCAATACGCATATTTTAACATGTATATAAAAATGAGAAGAAAATAACGGGTTTTTTAGAACCGACGATGCAAAAGAGACCGCTTGGTTAAGCGGTCTCTATATTCTTTAATCATAGTCCGGTTCAATCAGCCCCAAGTCTCCGTCCAGTCTTTTATAAAGCACATTCACATCATTTGTCTTGGCGTTTTTAAAAACAAAGAATTGATGTCCTAAAAGCTCCATTTGCATTTGTGCTTCTTCCAAGTCCATGGGCTTAACGACAAACCGCTTTGTGCGGACAATCGTTGGAATTTTTTCTTCCTCCAATTCGTTAATATACTCATAGTTGTCTTTTAGAAACGCACCCTCGTGAAGACGTTTCTTAAGCGCCGTGCGGTGTTTATGGATCTGCTTTTCAAGCTTTCGCAGCACACCGTCAATTGATGCATACATGTCCCCCGTGGCCTCTTCGCCACGAAGGACGACCCCATCGAAAGGTATTGTCACCTCCACAATATGTCTCGACTTTTGAATAGACATGGTTATGTGCGCCTCGGTCTCGTCTCCAAAATACCTTTGAAGCTTTGTTACCTTTTTTGTCACCATTTCTTTTAAGTAATCGGACACCTCCATGCCCTTTCCCGCAATAATGACGCGCATAATTCCTGCCCCCTTTCTATGTATTTAATGCCCTGATACAAGGACAATATTAATCGCTTCCTCTTTTTTTATTATCGACCTCCAATCTGTTTTTTATAATCATTTATTATTATAGTATTCTCCAAAGGTCTTGTTTTTTCCTGCCGTCAATGAATAACGACAGCATAAAAACAGCTAAAATATAAAAAGCCGCCTGATATGGCAGCTTCATATTTTTATTAAGCCGTGCACCCGGAGATCGACACAAAATCACAAGAGGTATAACGGCAGGTTGCTCAAAACAGACTGATCCGAGGCACACGTCCTTACCCGCTTACTGCTGCTCCCGTCAGGGCCTGACAGGGTTCACGGGTGTCCGTTGCACGGGGCCCACTTCTCAACGCCCCTTGCCGTCTCCATACCTTACAAATTTGCGCCTCAAACCGGGAATCCAACCCTGCTGTAGCGGATTGCAGGTATAGGGCACCGCTGGCTCCCCGTCTGGCACGGCAAACTTGATATCACATTATTTTTTTCATCGCGGCGACGATTTATACAAAATATTTACGCCGTAATACGCATTCGCTGCGCTCGGGCCCGACACCGATCATGCCGACGCCGACACCCGTTTCGCTTTCGATAAATTCAACATATTCTTTGGCACTTTGCGGAAGACCGTTATATTCTCTGATATGAGAGATATCTCCGCTCCAGCCGTCAAACTCTTTGTAAACTGGCTTGGCGCTGGCGATATCGTCAAGCGACGCCGGATAATTTTTTGTCACTTTTCCGTCAATATCGTAACCGACACACACCTTGACACGGTCGAGCTCGCCAAGCGTATCCATCCTGGAGAGAGCTATCGACGTGATGCCGCCAATGCGCGCCGCAAAACCCACGATCACAAGATCGAGCCAGCCGCAGCGCCGCGGGCGTCCCGTCGTCGTGCCGTATTCCTGGCCTCTCTCCCGGATATAATCGCCCGTCCCATCAAGCAGCTCTGTCACGAAAGGCCCTTTACCGACACGCGTCGTATACGCCTTGACGACGCCGACGACATCTGTCAGCACCGCCGGCGGCAGGCCTGTGCCGATACTGACGCCTCCCGACGTCGGATGCGATGACGTTACATAAGGATATGTACCAAAATCGATATCGAGAAGCATCCCCTGTGCGCCTTCAAAAAGAAGCTTTTTGCCCTGCTTGTAAAAATCATAGCATATCAGCGACGTATCGCATATATGCTGCCTCAAACGCTCTTTATAGCCCATAAACTGCTCCAGCATACCGGCGTAATCAAGCGGTTCCCCGCCGTATATCTTTGTCAGTATCATGTTTTTTTGTTCCAGCAAAACCCGCAGCTTTTCGGCAAAACTGTCAGAAAGCAGATCGCACATCCTAAGGCCCTGCCTTGCGGCTTTATCCGTGTAACACGGGCCGATACCGCGCTTTGTCGTGCCGATCATCGCTTCGCCCGCATCGTCTTCACTTAAGCTGTCAAGCAGCCTGTGATACGGCATCACCATATGCGCCCTGTCGGATATCATCAGATTGTCAAGCGTCGCGCCCTGTTTTTTCAGCGTTTCCATCTCTTCGATTAGCGACTCTGGATCGATCACCACGCCATTGCCGATCACGCACGGTTTGGAGTTGTATAGAACCCCCGCGGGGATCAGGTGAAGCTTGTAAGTCACGCCGTCGACAATAATCGTGTGCCCTGCGTTGTTGCCGCCCTGATATCTGATTACGACATCGGCCTCGCTGGCAAGAAAGTCGACAAACCGGCCTTTTCCCTCGTCTCCCCACTGGGCACCAAATACTGCTATCCCTGGCATCTTAAATTCTCCCGTTTTTCAGACTAGAGACAAAAAAGCAGGGGCAGCCGCTCCCCGCTTTGTCCTAGGACATATTATCAGAAAAAACACCGCACGTCAACCATGTATGTCAGCGCCGGTGCCGGCAGCGCATACGCAAACAAATGTTCGCTATTGTGTAATATCCTGTATGGTGTTTAGTATCTGATCTTCCGACAGGTTTCCTATCATTGTTTTTACATAATATCCGTTCTCGTCAAAAAACACCTGTGTCGGATATGCCATGACATCAAAATCACCGATGATCTGCCCTTGTTCATCCAAAAGCACGACCAGGTTATCATACCCTAAGTCTTTGTACCACGTAATAAAATCCTGTTTGCTCAGCTCGCCGCTGCGTGAAGGTGATACGACACTCAGCACAACAAAATCCTGGGCTTTTGCCGCAAACGCGTCAGTTTCATCAAGAGATGCCGTACAAACGCCGCACCAGGAAGCCCAAACTTTCAGATATACCGGTTTTCCACTGTAATCGGAGAGCTTATGTACGTTTCCGTCGATGTCTTCAAATTCAAACTCATACGGCGGTTCCTGCTCATCTTCCGACAAAACCTCCGTACTTACGGCTTCCATGGTTGGCGCAGCCGATGTTTCGGCATCGTTGTCTCCCGTACACGCAGTAAAGACGCCCAGTATCAATATCATTATCATACCGCTCATTATTATGTTTTTCATATATTTGCTCCCTATATTTATTCGGCAAAAGTCATATACCATTGTAAATCCGCGTTAATTCTGCCTGCATATCATTCTTCTCTCAAGTTTTTTTATTATTATCATTATATATGAAACTTTTCGTTTTTTTAAGTAGTAAAGTCACCTTTTTCTGTACAAACACCCTTATCTTTAGTAGAATATTGCTAATAATAACTTTTGGAGCGGACATGTACTATATTATTTTTAATCCGACCGCCGGCGCGGGCCGTTCTGTAAAAACAATGCAGAAAATCGAACAGCATTTAAAACAAAATCATACTGAATATACCGTTCATGAAACAGAATATGAAAAGCATGCGGTTTCTATTGCTGCCGGCGCCATCGGCAAAGGGTATAAGGGCATCATTTCCGTCGGCGGCGACGGTACGCTGCTCGAGATTGCGCAGGTTTTGTATGGTACAGATGAGATATTAGGCGTTATCCCTGCCGGAACGGGCAACGATTTCAGGCAGGCTATCGGCGTACCAAAAGATCCTGTGGCGGCGCTCGATATCATATTGGCCGGCCACAGCGAGTGCGTCGATATCGGTTTTATAAACAACAAGAAATGTTTTCTTAATGTGGCGGGTACCGGTTTTGATGTGGATGTGATAAAAAATACGAACAAAGTCCGGCGGCTGTTTACCGGCGGTTTTGCGTATTACCTCGGTATCGTGATGTCTGTTTTGGGATATAAGAGCATTTCTATTGATATCACAGCGAACGGAAATACGATACGAAAAACAGTGCTTCTTATTGCCATCGCGAACGGGAGATGCTACGGCGGCGGTCTTCATATTTCCCCTGATGCAAGCGTTCAGGATGGGCTTTTCAATGTCGTCATTATCAACCGTGTCGCCAAATGGCGTATACTTGTTGAGCTGCCCAAGCTTAAACGCGGCGAGCTGGAAAAAATAAAAAGTGCGGAACAGTTTCAATGCAGCGAGATCGTCATAAACTGCGGCAAGGAACTCAGTTTTAATCTCGACGGCGAATTGTATGCTCAAACGCCTGCTGCCTTTTCGCTCAGAAACAGCGCACTCAATGTTTTCTGCCCCGAATAATCAATACGCATATCTCTTGTTTTTATTTTTATCACCATATGTGTTATAATGACATATAATCTTTCTTGAGGTGTCATGTGTACAAAAAGGCAAAAAAGTATAAGCTGTCGAGAAAATCGATACTGTTTTTAATCAGCATATTTGTTGTTTTAATCGTGCTTGTTATAGGCATAGTGATGCTGCTGACAAGGGGTAAAGAAGTCAAGGACGCTCTTATAACCATGCCCTTTACAACAGGCGACTCGTATTTTTCCGTCGGCAATACGGTCGTCTATTCGGATGATGATCTGCTGACGTGCATTGATACGTCGCTCAATGAGAAATGGCAGCTGCCGGATTATACAGGGGAACCCGATTTTACATCCAACGATGATATCACCGCAGCCGCAAGCAACGACGTGCTTAAGGTCATCAATGCAAAAGGCGAGTATCTTTTTTCTTATCAGCTGGACAGCACCATCCTCTCGACACGCGTCTGCACAAATAAAGTGGCGGTATCCGTTGAACAAGCGGTAAACGATGACACTCATTCCTATATCATCATATTTGATCTTACAGGAACCAGCCTTTATAAAATAGACATATCCGATAAATATGTGCTTGATTATGGTTTTGATTCACAAAGCGACCAGCTGTATGTTTTAGAACTGGATGTCTCCGGCGCCGCGCCCGTATCAAAAATCTTTACTTATCGGCCCGAAACGCAATCGATTACAGGCATCATAGAATTAAAAGATCAGCTTGTGGGAAGCGTCTATATTATCGACGGCGTTATTTACACCATCGGAACCAACAGGCTGACGATGCACACATCGCTCAATACCAGCCGGGAAGTTTTAATCTATGGCTGGGTTCTAAACTATATTTATGATTCGGATAATCCGATATTTGTTTTTGTTCCAAGCGCGGACGATATGAGCCACATCGATATCGCGCATATCATCAATACATCAGGCGATGAAACGACGATCAATCTTCCTCCAAATGTATTTTCTATCGTCCATACGGGAGGAAAAATTTATTGCTTTGCAACAGACAACATTTTCGTTTATACTGATGAGGGTATATACTCAAGAACATATACACTGCCTTTTACAATTGACGGCATAAAAGGAGCAATGGACGGTTATGTGTTTATGACTCAAGGAGAGAATGTGTATCTATTGCCTCTCCCATAATTGTCGCTTCGGAGGATAATCTTATGAATTGGGTGAACGTTTTTTTTATACTTCTTATCGTTATCATGGTCTTCGATGGAATTTACCGTGGCTTTCTGCATTCCGCGCTTAACCTGGGTTCGTTTTTTCTTTCGATCATTACGTCATATCTGCTGTATCCTGTGGTATCAGCCGCCGTTCATTTCAACGATACTTTGTTCAAATTCCTGCTTTATTATACCGAAGGCGCCGAAAAAATTACTTCTTTTGAAGATACCTCTTTGCTGATCGACAATATTTCTTCCGGAAAGTTAAACAGCATTATATCTTCATCCTCGCTGTCTGAACCCTTTTCGACGCTGATCAGGCAAAACGTCGAATCGAAAGCTTTTGCCGCGGACGGGCTTCATACGATTGGCGAATATTTCAACATGACCATCGTGTGCGCAGTGCTGAACATACTGTCTTTTTGCGCTGTTTTTATTTTAGCGCGAATCGTTTTTACGTTTGTTCTCGGCGCCGTGAACCATACCGTTGAATTCCCTGAACTCAAACAATACGACAGGACAACAGGCGCGCTATTTGGCGCGACAAGAGGTCTTTTGTTATGTTTTCTGGTCGTCATCATTGTGCCTGTCGTGTTTCTGATCCTACCTGTCGATAAGATCAGCGAATACTTTTCGCAGTCTTCCATCGGCATGTTCTTTTATCAGAACAACTTCTTCCTGCATTTAATCAGAGGAACTGTTTAAACATGCCAAAAATGTTTCACGTGAAACAATGAATCCATGTTTCACGTGAAACAAAAAGAGTCTGCATACCGCAGACCCGTTTTTTATTAATCATTATTGGTATGTCATAAGAAAATCATACAGGCTTTGGAGCTGATCCTGATTATAGTATGACAGCAGTACCTTGCCTTTTGATAAATTACCGGCGATCTGTACTTTTGTACCAAGTATATCGGAAAGTGCGCTTTCCGCAGACCTTATTTCGGGCGATGTCGCTCCCTCTTTACTGTTGTCCCGTTGTTTGGCGTTGCCGATCGCCTTTATCAGTTCCTCGGTGGCGCGGACAGAAAGACCGCCTGATACGATCTTTTGCGCGGCCCTTATCTTTTCATCGTCACTGTCAAGCGACACAAGGCAGCGGGCGTGTCCGCTCGACAGGTCACCCGCCATCACCATATCCCGGACTCTTTCGGGCAAAGATAAAAGCCTCAGCGTATTGGCCACGGCGCTTCTTGATTTGCCGATCCGGGAAGACAACTCATCCTGAGTCAGTTCATGCTCGTCCATCAGCAGCCGCATGGCCTCGGCTTCCTCAATCGGGTTTAAGTCTTCACGCTGCAGATTCTCGATCAGCGACACTTCCATAAATGCTCTCTTTGAATATTCCTTGATAACGGCCGGCACAGACCGCAGTCCCGCTATTCTGGCCGCGCGGTACCGCCGCTCGCCTGCGATGATGATATATCTCTGGCCTTTTTTCTGCACAATGATCGGCTGAACGATGCCGTACGCATCGATAGACTGCGCAAGCTCGCTGAGTTTTTCGTCGTTAAATATTTTTCTTGGCTGCTCAGAATTCGGGTCGATATCATTGACATCGATTTCTATAACACTGTTAGCGCCGCCGCCTGTTTCTTCGCCTATCAGCGCGCCAAGTCCCTTGCCCAACCGCTGTTGCTTCATCGTTCATTGCCCCCGTTATATTCAATAATCTCATCGGCCAAATCGTTATAGCACTGCGTCCCAAGACATGTCGCATCGTATCTGATCACAGGCAAACCAAAGCTCGGCGCTTCACCAAGCCTGACGTTTCGCGGAATAATCGTCTTATACACCTTATTTTTAAAATACCTTTTAACCTCTTCGACGACCTGTATGGACAGATTCGTCCGTCCGTCAAACATCGTCAGTACAACGCCCTGCACTTCAAGAGACGGGTTGAGGTTCGTCTTGACGAGCTTGATCGTGCTGATCAGCTGCGAAAGGCCCTCGAGTGCATAGTATTCACATTGTATCGGCACAAGTATTTTATTGGCCGCTGTCAGCGCGTTCAGCGTGATCAGCCCAAGCGACGGCGGACAGTCCATAAATATATACTCATAATCGTCTTTGATATTGCTGAGCGCCTGCTTTAATATTCTTTCCCTTGCAATCCGTGCTACGAGCTCGACTTCTGCACCGACAAGGTCGATGTTGGCGGGTATAATATCAAGTGTTTCGATCATTGTGCCAAGAACAACCTTGTTTGGGTCGACGCCATTGATCAGAATATCATAGGCGGAATACTGGAGCGTATGTTTATCAATGCCAAGCCCGCTCGTCGAGTTCCCTTGCGGATCCACATCAATGAGCAGGACTTTTTTGCCTTTTTCCGCCAGACATGCGCTTAAGTTGACGGCCGTTGTCGTTTTCCCGACACCGCCTTTTTGATTGGCGATAGCAATTATTTTTGACATTCAAAGACCCCCTCAGAAAACTATATTTCATTATAAAACAAAAAAAGAATATTTGAAAGATAAAAAAAGAGCTGATCCCCTGATTATCAATTAATAGTGTTTACAAATTTTTAATGATTGACTCACTTGAATATAACAGAGGAATATGTTATACTTTGGTCGGTCGGTTGTCCGACTTACAAATAAGGCAGGATATGTTTATGTCAAAAAAACTTTCGACACAATTTGAAAATAACAGGCAGAGCATACTCGAGATAACATCAAAGCTGTTCTGCGATAAAGGTATCAATGCCACGAGCTTTTCGGATATATCCAAAGCGGTCAAACTTTCGAAAGGAACGATATATTACTATTACCCTTCCAAAGACCACCTGATATATGAGGTTACCGAATATCATTTGGGCCGTGTAACCGACAGCATCTTTGCCTGGATAGAATCAATCAATGAAAATACATCCATAGAGGACGCTTTGACCTGTCTTGTACAGTCGGTCTTTGATACCGACGATAAATGCCGGCTTCACATATGTCTTATCAACTATTCTATCATGGGAAATGACGTCATTAAAAACATCATTAAAGAAAAAACAGCAAAATGGCATACGATGGTGGAGGTTGGCCTGGTAAAAACCGGCTGCTCTGCGTCAAAACAAATAACAGACGCTGTTTTTATAACGCTTGACAGCATCATAATAAAGAGGGTCATGGGAATAATGGATATTAAAGAGAAAGACATATGTGCTTATATGTCAAAATGCTTGTAAGATAAGCACATATTGCTATATATTTCCATATATAGAGAAAGGAAAGATTCATGCCAAAAAAAATACTCGTTGTTGGCGATTCATTATCAAAAGGCGTCGTTTATGACGAAAACAAAAACAAGTATATCATACTAAAGGACTGCTTTTTTAACCTTGTTGCGGATAAAATCGACGCGGATATGATCAACGTATCACGTTTCGGCTCTACTGTCACACAGGGCAAAAAGCAATTGGAACATAGTTTTGACAAATATGATCCCGATATTGTCGTTATCGAATTCGGCGGCAACGACTGCGATTTTATTTGGGACGATATCGCCAATGATCCGACTTTAAACCACATTCCAAAAACACCGCTCGACGTTTTTGAAGAAAGCATCGGCGCGATGGTCGACTTTATTGAGAACAAGGGCAAAAAAATCGTGCTGTCGACACTGCCGCCGTTATATGCGGACAACTATTTCAGGTGGTTTACAAACAACGATAAAGATAAGGGCTTAAAAGTGTTAAAATGGCTGAAAGACATATGGCACATCTATTGGTGGCACGAGCGTTATTCCAACTGCATCCAATATATTGCGCGGCAGCGAAACATCGGCTGCATCGACGTGAGAAGAGAGTTTCTGAAAATAAAAGATTTTGCCGATTATATTTGTGTCGACGGTATTCATCCAAATCAGGCCGGCCACAGGCTCATCTTTGACGCGGTCATCAATTACATAAAAGAATACGCGGCTTATCTTCTTCCGTCATATGCAGTATAAAAAACGCCGCTTAAACTATCAGTTTTAGAATAAAAAGCTGACACCACAACCGATGTCAGCTTTTATTTGCTTTTCGTATTTATGGCACTTGGATATGCATGATAATGGTGGTCGTGTCGTCAATATTGCCTGTGATATCATACCAGACCACGTCTTTGCCGTTCGCGTTGGCAAGCCGCGCCCTTGTCGTTTCGGACGACAGCCTTCCCGACGAGCCGTCAGCAAAGTAATAAATATACACCGCGTCGTCTTTTGTATACGCGACATATCCGTCGCCCACATCATAATTCAAAACACCTTCCGCGATAACCTCGGGCGCCGAGTACGTATCGCCGCTTTTTGTGCATAGCATCAGCGCGCTTGACTCGTCCCCGGTACTGTCCATATACACGATATAATCGCCATCGATCATCGGGTTGTATACAAACGTGCCCGGACAGAACAATATACGGTTGTCGTCTCCGTCTTCCTCCAGCGGTATCACGCATATTTCAGCCACATCCGAGTCGGCAGACCCATCAAGAACCAGGCTCTCCTGGTAAGGCTGAACATATATGAAGGCATCATCAGACAAATACGCCGCGCTGACGGAGAAATACGTGTTGACGAAAACTTCTATTTCCACGCTCTCCTGTGTCGGCAAATAATACAGATAAAGCCTGTCCGTCCCGAGACTCGTCTGCTGCATCCAAAGCGCGTAGTCTCCCGCAAGCGTCACCTTCGGTTTGCCGAATTTATACTCTCTCATGACAAACATTTCGCCGGTATTCCTGTCATACCCGCATACCGCGCCACCGTATTCGTCTTTGCAATCGAGATAAACGATAAAATTTTCGTTGATGCTGGGTTCAAAAAGATAAAAATAGCTCATTGTGATCTTATCGATTTTCGTCGTTTCCTCCGTCTCTATATTATAGACGGCGATCGTGTCGATATTATCATCGCTGCCCGTCGAAAAAACCACTTCGTTTCCGCAGACATAAGGATCGTTTACCGAATCATAATCAATTTGAAGCTCTTTAACATCCCCGGACATGTCAGCCCTGGCAATCGGTGTTGCTGTTGGCGTTGATGTCGCCGATACTTCAACGACCACCTCTTCAGTCTTTCCGTCGCCAAAAACAAGCGGCACAAAAACAAATATGATCAGCAAAACAAGGCCCGCCGCCGCAACAAACAACCCCGCGATTTTGAGTATGGGCAAAATGTTTGAAGCACGCATCCTTGAAGAGCCTCTTGGTCCTCTTCCTTTTTTTAAACGCATGCTTTTTCTTCTGCGATGCTTTCTTGATTTTGCTCTTAAATTTTCAAACACAATACGATCCTCCATACGGGTAATAAAGCCTAAACAATATTATAACAAATTTTTTGCATTAATCAACAGCCATCTGTTTTTCTTCATTTATTGTATCATCGTCGCTCTTTTTTAAAAACGCCAGTGATTCGCTGTTAAACTTTGAAGGCTTTTCTTCATGCACAAAATGCGCACAATTGCGCAGCCTGTGATGCCGGGCCTTCGGTATTGTGACCGTATAGGACCTGATCATATCTTCCGGGTGTATTTTGTCCTCGGATCCGGAAAAAACAAATGTATCCTGCGTGATGCTTTTCAGCAAAGAGCGCGCGTACGTATCGTCAAAGTGCGTTATGCATATCGCAAGAGAATCTCTGACATCTTTGTTTTCGTACGGCCTATAGTAACCTTCAACCACATTGTCCGTCACCAGCGTGGCGTCAAAATAAAGTTTGCATAATATGTTATGCATACCTGTGTCTTTAAAATATAACATAAATAATTTATGTCCAAGCCATGTTGATAAAAATTTGAGTTGAAACGGATAGTTCTCGTTAGGGCCGCCCGGCGAGACGAGTATCAGCTTGCCGGCTCTCCCCGGATGCGACGCGGCAAAACATATCGCGCTCAGGCAGCCTGTGGAAAACGCGGCGATATGTGCTTTTTTAATCCCCATCGTATCCAAAAACGCCTTGATGATCAGCGCGTATTCTTCCACCGTAAAGTATATGTTCGGACACCCGCTGTAACCACAGCCGGCAAGATCAATCGCCAAAACCCGGTATCCATTGCCTGCAAAAAAATCGATGTTGTTGCGCCAGGTAAACAACGACTGCCCGATACCGTGTACAAGCAGCAGCGGCTCCCCTTTGCCTTTTTCAAGATAATGAATCTTTGTATCAAAACGTATGCTTTCTTTGCCAAGATCGGTATCTCCGATGATCTCAAAGCAAATATCCGCATACGACCCCATGTTTTTATTATTCTTAAAACATTTTCGTACTCTGCGTCTGTTCACTTGATTTCCCTCCAAGACAACACAGTCCAAAAAAGCGGTATCAACCGCCCGCATACTCATACAGCTATAATATACACCTGTTTGTTACACAACACAAGACAATTATTAATTATTTTGAAACATATGTAATATTACGGTAACAGATGGGCCAGTGTTTTTGCGCGTTTTTTGAGCGTTTCAAAATTGTTGATGTTGGGGTGCGCCACACATTCATTAAAAAGCATGTCCAATATCTTTCCCACCTTTGGTGATGGCGCGATATCAAGTGCGCTCATAATATCGCTACCCGTGACCGCAAGGTCCTTTATTGTCCACGGGACGCCCTGCGCAATCATGCGTTCAAGCTCACGCTGCCAGTTGTCGGCGGATATCACATCGCCCGTATTACTGCGGGATGCCATGAAATCAGCGCGCCGGAGCGCGATCAGCAGCTCAAATACGCCTCTGCCAAGCATGATGGCGCGCCGCCTGACCGTCTTTGGCTTTGCCTTGCCTTCAAGATCAAACATATGGTTTCTGACAAGCGTCAGCACGATGTTTTTTGTACTGCTGTCAAACTTAAGCGCGTTCATTTCGTCTCCTGCAAGCGCTTCGCCCAGACTTTCATGTCCGTACATGTTGCCGCCGTGGCGCAGCGCACGCGGTTTTCCAATATCATGCAGCAGAGCCGCAAGCCTGAGAGGCAGCACAGGCCGGGATACGGCGCAGGTGCGTATACAATGCCCCAGCACATCGTACTGATGGTATTGCTTCGCCTGCTCTACACCGTCCCCTTCGTTTAAGACGGGCAGTATATGCGCAAGCGCGCCCGCCTGCCGCAGCAGGGCCAATCCGTATTCGTGCGGGTACTCCATACCGCCAAGCGACGGATACTTCGTATCCGCCATCAGTATCTTTATTAATTCGTCCCGTTTTCTTTCGGCCGATATATCGTCAAGCAGACCGGCCCTTTTGGTGGCGCATGCCATCAAATCGGGGCATACAAAAAACCTCAGCTCTGCCGCAAACCGCGCCAAACGCATGATACGAAGCCCGTCGTCTCTGATCGTCTCATCCGGATCATGGGCCGCGGCACGTATCACCTTTTTTCGGATATCGTCGATACCTTTTTTTGTCGGGTCGATGATGCGTCCTGTCCGGATGTCCAAATACAGCGCGTTGACGGTAAAATCCCGCCGCCCTGCGTCTTCGTTGATGTTATCAGTAAATTCAACCTTGTCCGGCCTATGCTCTCCGCCCTGCGGATAAAAATCCCGCCGGAAAGTGGTGTGTTCAAAAACGAGCTTTTTGCCGTCCTGCTCAAGATGCGCCTCGATCGTGCCAAGTGACGGCGCTTTCTCTATCACATTAAGCCCGGCGGCGCGCAAAAAATGCGCCGCTTCGTCCGGACGCGCGGACGAGCAGACATCAACATCACCCCCGGATATACCAAGGGTGATGTTTCTGACATAGCCGCCGACAAGAAAAAGCGGATATCCGTTAGCAATAAATATTTCCGATAACTTTTTCAGGCCTATCGGCAGCGGTATCTGTTTCATTCTTCAAGCGTTGCCCTATAGACGCGCTCCGCCGGTCCCGTCATGATGACCCGTCCGTCCTCCAGGCTTTCGATGACAAGCCGTCCGACCGAATGATGAACGGTCACCTTTGCGCCCACAAGGCCTTTTTTATGCATGGCCACGGCGCTTGCGCAGGAGCCCGTTCCGCATGCCAACGTCAGTCCCGCGCCGCGCTCCCATGTCAGTATCTCTATATTACTTTCGTCGATGATCTTCACAAAATTGACGTTTGTCTTTCTTGGGAACATGTCGTGACGCTCTATCGCCGGTCCAAGCACAGCGGCCTCAATCGCATCGAGATCGTCCGTCAGCACCATCGTATGCGGCACACCCATCAGCATGGACGATATCGTCACGATCCTGCCCGCCGTTTTGATCTCGACGTCAAAAGGATCGCCCTCTCCCGTCATCGGTATGCTAGCCCTGTCGTATGACGGTTTGCCCATATCAACGCTGACATCGCTCACCTTTCCGTCTTCTAAGGTCAGCCTCGGACGTATGATACCCGCCAGCGTTTCGACCGTCATATCGATTTTATCGACGATGCCCGTTTCATAAACGTATTTGGCAAAACAGCGTATGCCGTTTCCGCACATCTCGGCCTCGCTGCCGTCCGCGTTGATGATGCGCATTCTGATATCGGCCCGGCTTGAGGGCAGCACGATCAGAATGCCGTCTCCGCCGACACTCAGCCTTCTTTGGCATGCCTTTTTTGCAAGCGCTTGCCAGTCCCTTTGCGCTCCGTCGTCCTCAAAAACAAGGAAATCGTTGCCAAGACCATGCATTTTCGTAAAATCCATATGTTCCTCCGCTTTTTTCATCTGCTTATATTATACTTTGCGCCATCCGCAACTTCAACCGTTCTTTCGGGTAATTTTATGACAGCCATATTTGTTGTTTTTTGTTTACCGTAATTATGGTATGATATGCAATAAGTCTTTATTGGAGAATGGCCATGGATTTAAGTATCAGACCTGTTGAAGATTCTGACCTTGACGATATCGCAAGACTGGCAAACGATTATGAGATTGCAAAAATGACAGCTTGCCTGCCGTACCCTTATACAAAAGAGCACGCGAAAACCTGGCTTGATTATCTTAAAAAAAATCAGCACGAGCAGGCCTTTGCGGTATGCGGAGATGCTTTGTTCATGGGCATTGTCGGCCTTGTTCACGAACCCGAACACAATCGTGCAGAGCTTGGCTATTGGCTGGGTCAGGATTACTGGAACAGCGGGTATATGAGCGGCGCGGCCGGCATGGCTGTCGGGTACGCGTTTTCGATGCTTGGCGTCGGCCGGATATATGCGCGCTGCTTTGATATAAACACAGCTTCAAAAAGGGTTCTTGAAAAAAACGGGCTTGTTCAGGAAGGCTGCCTGAAAAAGCTTTTTATTCGATTTGGCACAGCCATGGATTTGTTATGTTTCGGGCTTTTAAAAGAAAACGACAGGAGATGATCTGATGATGAATTGGGGTATTGTTGGTACCGGTTATATATCCGACGCATTCGCCAACGGTCTCGCCTTTGCCAAAAACGCGAACCTGCGGGCTGTCTGCTCACGCAGCGAGGACAGCGCGAAGGCTTTTGCGCAAAAGCACGGCGCCGACAAGTATTTTTCTAACTATGAAGATATGGCGGCATGTGATGATATCGACGTTGTCTATATCGGCACGCTGAATGTATGTCATCTGGAAAATGTCAAAATGTATCTTCAGAACGGAAAACATGTGCTCTGCGAAAAACCGATCGGCGTTAACGCGCGCGAAACGGCGGAGATGACCGCCGCCGCAAAAAAAGCGGGCCTGTTTCTGATGGAAGGCATGTGGACACGGTGTTTTCCGAGCATACAAAAGGCGATCGAATGGGTCAGGTCCGGAGAGATCGGCCAAGTGTCGGTGATCAATGCGCAGCTCGGGTGTTACGGCGACGAATCGGGCTGGCGGTTTCAAAACAGCATGGCCGGCGGTGCGCTGCTCGATGTCGGGATATACAACATCGCAATTACCTTTTCGATGCTGGGACCCGACTATCAGTCTATCACCGGTACAGCAAATATAAAAAACGGTGTCGATATTGTCAGCACGGCGATGATGCAGTATAAAAACGGCGCGATCGCCATGCATTCGAACGGCATCAGACAGATCATGAATAACGGCGTGTATATCGAGGGCAGCAAAGGCCGCGTCATCATCGGCAGCGAGGTATGGTGGTATGGAAAATGGAGCGAGCTTACAAAAATTGATAATGGATATTTTAAATACGAGGGCAGGCCCCAACGGTTTGAGATACCTTATCCCGGCACAGGGTTTCAATATGAAGCGGAGCATGTCGCCGATTGTATTCATAAAGGATTGACCGAATCGCCGCTGATGACACACGCGGAGAGTATCACCATCGCGCAAACAATCGATAAATTAAGAAAAATATACGGCATCAGTTTTCCACAGGATTAAGGATGGCTGCGTCATGAGGATGTACGATATCATATTAAAAAAGCGCGACGGACATAAGCTTGGGCACGAAGAGATCGCGTTTTTTATCACCGAATACGTCGCCGGACATATTCCCGACTATCAGGCGTCCGCGTTTATCATGGCCGCGTTTATCTGCGGGCTTGACACAGAGGAAACGGCCTGCCTGACAAACGCGATGGCAAATTCCGGCGATGTCGCCGATTTGAGTTCTCTCGGCACCGTCGCGGACAAGCATTCGACAGGCGGCGTCGCGGACACAACCACACTTCTCGTTGCCCCTCTCGTTGCGTCCTGCGGACTCAAAGTCGCAAAGATGTCGGGGCGCGGGCTGGGACATACCGGCGGGACGCTCGACAAGCTTGAATCCATCCCCGGCATGACAGTCTCGCTTGAAATGGACGCGTTTATCGCGCAGATCAAACGTGTCGGCGCCGCGATCACGGGACAGACCATGCGCCTTTGCCCGGCCGACAAAATGCTCTATTCGTTGCGCGACCTGACCGCGACCGTGGACAGCATACCGCTGATCGCAAGCAGCATCATGAGCAAAAAAATTGCCTCGGGCGCCGGTATCATCATGCTTGACGTCAAGACAGGCAACGGGGCATTTATGGAAACGCTTGAAGACTCAAAAGCCCTGGCGCGGACGATGGTCGATATCGGCAACAATTCGGGCAAAAAAACTGCCGCGATCATCAGCGATATGAGCCAGCCTTTGGGCTGTGCTGTCGGCAACGCGCTCGAAGTGATCGAAGCGATCGAGATCCTTCAGGGAGAAACCCCCGGCGGCGACCTGCTTGCCGTGGCACTTAAGCTGTCGGCTCTTATGCTTCAAATGTCCGGCATCGCGCAAAACGAGACGGCGGCTTTCTACATGCTGGATGAGGCGCTGTGCACAAAACGCGCGCTTGACAAGCTTGGAGAGATCATCGCCGCACAGGGCGGAGACAGCCGCGTCATCCGCGACACATCATTAATGCCGCGTGCACAATATACCGGGAATATGACCGCAACCACAAGCGGCATCCTCAGCGCTGTCGACTGCCGGGGACTCGGTCTTGCCGTGCAGGAGCTTGGCGCGGGCCGCGCCAAAAAAGAGGACAGCATCGATCTCAGCGTCGGTTTTATCATGAAAAAACGCATCGGTGACCGCATAGAAAAAGATGACATACTGTTTGAGATATACGCCAACGACAAAAACAAACTCATCAGCGTCAAGCAAAAACTGATCGGCTGTCTTAAAATCGCGGACAGTGCCAAAAAGCCCGTGCTCATTTGCGACAGTATACTTTGACGATAACATGTGTAAGCTCTGTGGATACCGTGTAGATTCCTGTGTATAATAAACTGTTATTGTTTATAAAATGTCGAAAACATACGAAAAGAATGTAAATAACAAGATACCATGCATTTTTAAAGTTTTTCCTTATATTTTTAGCATAATGGACGAAAAAGAGACGAAAATCAATGTATATTAATAGATATGTAATAATTCTGTAATAATCTAAACAAATTCTTCATTATCAGGTTTAAATGACTGTATACGCAAATTGCCGTTTTAAGGCCGGCAGTTTATAATATTAACATAATCCGACATGAGGGGCTAAAATATGAAGAAAAAACTGCTGCTTGTCTTATCGGTCATGCTGGTCTTGCTGTCATTTCCCGCAACCGCTTTTGCGACGCAAAGATACGAAATACTGAAAATCGGCGACGAAGATGAATTTGTCGAGGATTTGCAGAATAAATTAAAAGCGCTTGGATATTTTGATCACAGTGTCACAGGTTATTTTGGTACCGTCACACAACAGGCCGTCATCGATTATCAGGCTGACCACTCTTTGACGGTGGACGGCAAGGCGGGGCCTGAAACGCTGAAATCAATCTTTGGCGAGGATTATGAAATATCCACGGACAGGTTCGTGGAAGGAAACGAAAGCACGGATACCTGTTATCCCGGTGACAAAGGCGACGCTGTTTCTGACATACAGGAACGCCTCAAAAAGCTTGAATATTATGATTATTCGAGTATTACCGGATATTACGGGCCCGTCACATATGCGGCGGTGCAAAGATTCCAGCGCACAAATACACTGACGGTTGACGGTGTTGCGGGTCCCGAAACGCAAACGCTTCTTTTCTCGGATGACGCAAAATACTTTTGCATATACCCCGGAGACAGCGGAGACGATGTGATCTCGCTGCAAACGCGTCTTTGCGAACTCGGATATTATACGTACAACAATATCACCGGATATTTTGGGACGGTGACGGAGGAAGCGCTGAAAGAATTTCAGGCGCAAAACGGTCTGACGGCCGATGCAAAAGCCGGAAAAAACACCAGGGCGCTGCTGTATTCGAGTGACGCGCCCGAATGGGACGGTGTCGACAGGATAGACACCAGCACCGAGAGCGATGATTCCACGTCCGAGACCACGATCGAAAAAATGTTAAGTTTTGCGCAAGAACAGCTTGATAAAAAATATGTTTATTCTACCGAAGGACCCACCACATTTGATTGCTCCGGATTTGTCTATTATGTCTTAAAGTATATGGGTGTGTCGACCGCACGCTACAGCGCCAGCGGTTTTTCAACTGTCGACAGCTGGGAAAAAATTGATGATCAGGGGAGCCTTGAGCCGGGTGACCTGTTATTCTTCCAATCTGACGGCAGCACGCGCATCAGCCACACGGGAATATATTTGGGCGCCGGTGAGTTTATCCATGCAAGCGCGAGCGGCGGATGTGTCAAAATTAGTTCGATGACAAGCTATTACGACAGAAATTTTGTTTTTGCCAGAAGAGTTTTTTCATAATATAACATAAATAAAAAAAGGATTGTCTGCCACGGCAGTCTTTTTTTTATTTTGATTTACCAATATTCATTATTTACTTGTTGTGACGATAAATATATTATGATAATATAAAGATACTAGGGGTGATATGTTTTATCCACAGGTTGTGGATAGATTGGTGGATAAACCGGGCATATATTGCTGGTTTGCGGTGTATTTGGGTGTCCATTCCATACTTTCCAGTATCAGTATGCATATTTTGCCGCTAAATTTTTCTGAGGTACTCATCCGTGGATACTTTTTTGATCATTTGGGAAAAAGCTTTAGAAATACTTAAACAGGATCTTGTCAGCGTCAGGTATGATACGTGGATAAAAACACTCTCACCTGTCAGAATGACTGATACCGATTATTATTTTCAGACGCTGAATCCGGTGCATAAAGAACTTGTTGAAAAAAACTACAAGCATATCATCACAAACGCGATGGAAACCGCTGCGCAGGCATTAGGTTATGATAATCAGGAGATCAATGTCATTTTCTATGACTCTGAAGAAGCGGCAAAAATAAGACAACAGCAGTCGACTATCAACGAAAATACGAGCACGCTCAAATCGATGCTCAATCCGTCCTACACATTCGAGTCTTTTGTGGTGGGAAGCTCGAACGAATTTGCCCATGCCGCTGCCATCGCCGTTGCGGAAAATCCCGGTCACACCTATAATCCCTTGTTTATTTACGGCAAAACTGGACTTGGAAAAACGCATCTTATGCAGGCCATTGCAAATTATATCACAGACAAAAACAGAAAACATACCGTCATGTTCGTAAAAAGCGAACCGTTCTTAAACGATTTGATACACGCCATCAGAACTTCGAAAACCGAAGAGTTTCGAAAAAGATACAGGAAAGCGGACGTTCTTTTAATCGACGACATTCAATTTATCGCCGGAAAAGAAAGTACACAGGAGGAGTTTTTCCATACTTTCAACGATCTGCATGAAAACAATAAACAGATCATACTTTCTTCGGATAAACCGCCAAAAGAAATACCGCTCCTCGAGGAGCGGCTTCAGTCGCGATTTGAAGGCGGTCTGAGATCGGAAGAGCACAC
>JAQTSP010000007.1 GCA_028711205.1 Eubacteriales bacterium
TTGATCGAACTGCTTATTTTTTTGAGTACGATGCTTCCACTTTTTCATTTGCTCAACGCACTGTTCACACGTAAGATGCAGCACGCGGCAGTCCCGATAAAGCAGAAGAGATTCAGCATACTTATACCGTGCTTCAACGAAGCAGACACGGTGATGGTCTCTATAAAAGGGCTTTTAGATATGAACTATCACAACTATGAGGCGGTCTATATCAACGATGGCTCGCGTGACGATACGATGGGCGTTTTGGACAGCGCGCTTGATCTTGAGATGATGCCGATCGTCACCGCCTTCAACAATAATACGGCACACAGAAAAGGCTGCAGCTTTTTAAAAAAGAGCGCCGGCGATATGGGCGTGAGAGCGGTGTACCGCTCGAGAAAGCATAAGAATTTTTATGTGATCGATAAGATAAACGGCGGTAAGAGCGAGTCGTTGAACGCGGGTATCCATTTTGCACGGTCGGGGCTGGTGGTAACGCTGGACGCCGACAGCGTGCTGAAATCTGACGCGCTCACACACATGAACAAAGCTTTTGAGAAAAAAGACGTCGTCGCGGCAGGCGGCGCGATCCATATCATGCAGGGATACGACCCCGCGTATCTCGAAGACGGTTTCGATAATAAAAAAAGAGTGCTGATCACGTTGCAGATACTCGAATACCTCAAGGGATTTTATATCTATAAACTGTCGCTTTCAAAACAGGACGCAATGGCCATCATCTCGGGCGCTTTCGGTGTCTTCAAAAGGGATATACTGATTGCTGCGGGCGGTTTCCGCAAGACTTTGGGCGAGGATATCGACATCACGCTGCGCATACACAGGCTGATACACAAAACAGGGCAAAAGATCATCTATCTGCCGGAGGCGCTCTGTTACACACAGTGCCCCGAGGACTGGCGCGACCTTGTGCGTCAGCGCATGCGCTGGCAGAAGGGCTTTGTCAACTGTGTGGAGTACTACAAATGGTTTCTGGTCAGGACATTTTTATTCAAGAGCCTCACGTTCCACTTTTTTGTTGAAGCCCTTCTTGTCGGCGTTTGTTCATGCCTGTTTACCGTGTTTACGTATGTGTTCGTGTTTGTGCTGGCGTTCGGCGATATACACACGGCGGCCGTTTTTGCGGTGTACTTCGCGTTCGGCGTGGCGTTCAACGTGATCTATTCGATCAGCGCGTTGGGCGTGTCTGTCAAATATAACCGGTACCCGAAGGCGATCATGAAAAAGGTGGGCGTGGCGATACTGCTCGATATACTGTTCTACCGGTTTTTCAACCTGTTCATGTACCTTGGCGGTACCGTTGCGTATTTTTGGAACAGGAATAAGAAGGACTGCTGGCACAAGGTCGCGCGAAATAAAAGAGAATTTTTCGCCTCAAATGTATGAAAGGGAAACGCATGAAAAAACCTTTGTTAAAACTATATCTGACGCTGGCCGCGTCGCTCATACTGACCGTTGTTTTTCTGCCGATGATCGTCGGGCGGACTGCCGCATGGGCCCAAAGTACGGCGACTCACGTGGAACTGCTTGCATATCAGGATGATGTTTTAAGCGCGCCCGACAAGGACAAGGGCAGCGTCGTGATCGTGATGGACGACGGATGGGAGACGCAGTACACGCGCGGATACGAAATAATGAAAAGTTACGGCCTGAAGGCCTGCATCGCCGTTGTGCCCGTAATGGTCGGCGAAGAAGGATACACGGATTATCAGCAGCTGGCAGAAGTCTATATGGATGGATGGGATCTTTTGAACCATACGTACAACCATGCCAACCTTGCGGAGCTATCCGAGGATGAACAAAGAGAACAGATCGCCAAAGCGCGCGACTGGCTGCATGACAATCTGTTCGAGAGAGGATCCGACATCGTTGTCTATCCGCAGGGCAGCTTCTCGGATGGGACCATTGATATATTGAAGGAAGAAGGCGTCATCGCGGCAAGAAGCCTGAAAAGCGTATGGGCCGCAGACATCGATTGTACGATCGAGGACGCGGAGGTGTGCAATCTGATCAGCAGCATATCGATGGAAAGAGTGGGGAAAGCGATCGATAAGGCGATCAGCAATAAAAGCGCGGTGATATTCGTGCTGCATAAGATCGAGCCGGTCACCGACGATACACAGATGCAGCTTGACGAGGAGAAATTCAGGGAGATCATAGAAAATATTGCAGGACATCGGGATGAACTGAATGTGCTGACAATGACAGAACTGCTGGCGGCAAAATCATAAGCGTCTGAATTTTCAATTTGGTATAATAAAAAAAGAATAACGGATTTTTCAGCAACGCAGGTCAAGAAACGCTGTGTTATTTGCAGTAGTATTGTCTTCGGAGGTAGTAAGCGTTGGAAAAATGGAACAAAGTCAAAGCGGTTGCGCGTATGCAGGACTATATCGCGTCGCATATCAAAGAGCCGATAACGCTGCGCATGCTCGCGGAGGAGGCGGGTTATTCGCCTTGGCATGCCGCGCGCATTTTCAAAGAGCTGGTGGGAAGGCCGCCTTTTGATTATATCAGGACGATACGGCTATCGCTTGCGGCGAAGGAACTGTACGTCGGCAGCAAGGTCATCGACGTATCGCTCGATTTTGTTTTCGGGTCTCATGAGGGGTTTACGCGCGCTTTCTCGAAACAGTTCGGTATGCCCCCGAAAATATACGCCAAAGAGAAGCCGCCGATCAAAACATTTATGCCAATGAATGCACGCGCTTATTACCTCACAAAGCAAAAAGGAGAAACAAAGATGTCAAAAAACACAAACACCGTTTTTGTTCAGGTCGTTGAACGCCCGCAGAGGAAACTTATCATAAAGCGCGGCAAGAATGCCACACATTATTACGAATACTGCGAAGAGGTCGGATGTGATATCTGGGACGTGTTATCGGGAATTAAAGATGCTTTGTATGAACCGATAGGCGTGTGGCTGCCAAAGAACATGATCGAGCCGGGCACGTCGATGTATGCGCAGGGTGTCGAGGTCGCCGCGGACTATAGCGGCAAAGGGCCTGATGGATACGACGTGATCGATCTGCCGCCTTGCAAAATGATGGTCTTTCAGGGGCCACCGTTTGATGACGAGAAATTTGAGGCGGCGATCGGTGACTTGTGGGAAGTCATGAAGACATATGACCCGAAAATCTATGGCTTTGAGTGGGCTGAAGAAGACGCGCCGCGGTTCCAGCTTGCGCCGATAGGATACAGAGGCTATATTGAAGCGCGCCCGGTCAGGCCGCTGTAGCACATAAAAACTGTATATGGCGAGCATGCAAAAATGCGTGCTCTTTTTTTTGCTTATAGCGGAATGCTTGGACGGTTTGTGTAAGAATGCTATATCAAATCAGCTGTGTTTTTTATCGATGCATCGTGGTATAATATTAAAGACAAGCAATGCCGAAAGGAGTATGGATGATGGCTATTATACCGGAATCTCCGGCGACAAACGCCGTTGGGGTGATAAAGGTGTTTATCGTTCCCCATCCGCCGCTGATCATTCCCGAAATCGGCAAAGGCGGGGAAAAGAGAATACAAAACACAGTCGATGCGTATCAGAAGATATCCCGCGAGATCGCAGATATCAAACCCGAAACGGTCGTTGTGCTGACACCGCATTCGGTGATGTACAAAGACTATATCCACATATCGCCGGGAGAGTTCGCCGAAGGCGATTTCGGCGGGTTTGGCGCGGACGAGATCGGCGTCAGTAAGGCATATGACCGCGAATTTGTCAGTGCACTTGAAGCGTTGGCGAAGAGCGCCGGTATCGAAGCCGGCACGCTGGGAGAGCGGGACAGCGCGCTTGACCACGGTGTGCTGGTGCCACTGTATTTTCTTGAGCACAGCACCAGCGACTACCGGCTTGTGCGCATATCCATATCCGGTCTGCCGTTCCCGGTGCACTATCGATTTGGGCAGTGTATCGCGAAGGCCGCGGAGTCGCTCGGGAGAAAGACTGTGCTGATCGCGAGCGGCGACCTGTCGCACAAGTTAAGCGACGAGGGCCCGTACGGATACGCCAGCGAAGGGCCGGCGTTTGACAAAGAAGTTACGCAGGTAATGAAAAGTGCGGATTTTATAAAGCTTCTGGATTTTGATGAAAGCTTCTGCGACGCGGCGGCCGAATGCGGTCTGCGCGCATTTATTATGATGGCGGGCGCGCTTGACGGCAGGTCGGTGGCGCCTGAGTTTCTGTCATATGAGGGGCCGTTCGGCGTGGGATATGCCGTCTGTGCGTTTACGCCCGGTGGCGCCGACGAAAACCGGCATTTCGCGGATCGCTTCGAATCGAAAAACCGCATGCGCCTTGAGAAGATTAAAAGCAGCGAGGACGCGTATGTCCATCTTGCACGCGCGTCGCTCGAAACATATATCAGGACGGGAAAATATCTGAAACTTCCCTCGGATATGCCGGACGATGTGCAAAAAAGGCGCGCGGGCGTGTTCGTATCGCTTAAAAAGAACGGGCGCCTCAGAGGATGCATCGGCACGATAGAGCCGACGCGCGCATCTATCGGCGAAGAGATCATCAAAAACGCCGTCAGCGCGGGTACGGGCGACCCGCGGTTTGAGCCTGTGACGGAAAGCGAGCTTGCATCGCTGGTTTACAGCGTGGATATATTGAGCGAGCCAGAGCCCGCCCATTCGGTCGACGACCTCGATGAGCGGCGCTACGGTGTGATCGTATCGAGAGGATACCGGCGCGGTTTGCTGTTGCCGAATATCGAGGGCGTGAACTCGCCCGAAGAACAGATCGCGATCGCGCTCTCTAAAGCGGGCATAGCGGAAGACGAAAGCTATGACCTCGAACGCTTCGAAGTGGTGCGCCACAAATGAGATGCGGCATATGCCCGCACGCTTGTGACCTGGATGACGGGCAAACGGGGCTTTGCCGGGCAAGGAGCAACCGCGGCGGCGTGATCGTTGCGGACAATTACGGGCAGATCACGGCGATGGCACTCGATCCGATAGAGAAAAAGCCGTTGCACCGGTTTTTCCCGGGCAGCACGATACTCTCGTTCGGCAGCTATGGCTGCAACCTGCGCTGCCCGTTCTGCCAGAATCACGATATATCGATGGCCGTCAGCAAGCGGAGCGGCACGGTCTATGTATCGCCCGAAGAGCTGACCAAAAAAGCGCAGGAACTCCTGCCGGACGGCAACATCGGCGCCGCGTTCACGTACAACGAACCGCTGATCGGATACGAGTATGTGCGCGACTGCGCGGCGCTTTTGAAAAGCCGCGGCTTGAAGCCGGTGCTCGTGACCAACGGCTACATTAACAAAAAGCCTTTGTTAGAACTGCTGCCCGATATCGACGCGATGAACATCGACTTGAAGAGCTTTTCCGAGGGCTTCTATAAGAAGATCGGCGGCGGTCTTGGCACGGTCAAGCAGACCATTGCCGCCGCGGCCGGTTTCTGCCATGTCGAGGTCACGACGCTGATCATACCCGGGGAAAACGACACGCCGGACGAGATGCGCCGCCTGTCGTGCTGGCTTGCGGAGATCGACAAAAGCATACCGCTGCATGTGTCAAGGTTTTTCCCGCGCTATAAAATGACAGACAGAAACGCGACCCCGACCGACACCGTTTACGCGCTGGCGGATATTGCACGCGAGCGGCTTATGTATGTTTACGAGGGAAACTGTTAAAGAAATATTCATTTTTTTTTGCGTCAAAGTATGATAATATCAGTCTAATGTGTATAATTGCTAATTGATATACTATGACTTGATTGATATACAATGATATGATAAGGATAGGGTAATGGGCAATAATTTTATTGAAGACGGGCATGACCGATACAGCCACGCTTCCCGGAAAAGCACTTCCAAACGTAAAAAGAATAAAAAAAAGCGTGTATTATTAATTATCGTGATCGATATTCTGCTCGTTGGCATCGGCCTCTGTGTTTTTGCGCTTTTTCACCATGTACTGCCGAAAAATCTTGAAATAGACGAAAAGTACGCTTCTTATACCGCTAAGGCAACGGATACGTCCGCGGCAGCAACGCCGGGGACAGCGACGCAGGAAACGGGTACTGTTGAAACACAAACCGGGGAAACCACAACGGCCGAAGCAAACGCGGGTACTTGGAATTTTGCGGATAAATTCACGACAGGAGAACCTGTCATAACGGATAACAGCTATATCAGCGAGGATATCAACATCACAATCGAGCGTGTCCAGCAAATCAGCGACTCGTACAGCATTACATATTATGTCGCGGACATCTATGTGCGCAATATCGAAAATTTCCTGACCGCGTTTGCAGATGATACTTACGGCAAAAGCATCACGGATATGCCGCTAAATATGGCAACGCAGAACGATGCGATCATCGCTGTTTCCGGGGATTATTATGGTAATACTGATGACGGCGTCGTGATACGCAACGGCCAGCCATACCGCGCCGATAACGGTGACGAAGACGTGCTCATCATGTACACCGACGGCAGCATGGAGACGTTTTCACCGGACGAATTCGATATGGATGCCGCTCTGGAGAAAGGCGCGTATCAGGGCTGGTCGTTCGGGCCGATGCTGCTTGATGACGGCAAAGCCATGGAAACGTTCAACTGCACCGTCAACCCGAGAAACCCGCGCTGCGCACTCGGCTATTATGAGCCCGGGCATTACTGCTTTGTCATGGTCGACGGCAGGCAACCGGGGTATTCGGACGGCATGACGACAAAAGAGATATCCCAGTTATTTGAAGATTTGGGCTGTGCGGCCGCGTATAACATGGACGGCGGACAATCGGCCTATATGGTGTTTATGGGCGAGGTCGTGAACCAGCCGTTTGACGGCGGAAGGCCGATCAGTGACATCGTTTATATCGGGGAGGTTCAAGAATGATACGAAAGATTGCACCCCATCTGTGCCTGGCCATTTCCGTCATGATGCTCGTTTTTTTAGTCGTTAACCTTTTTAACGAAAGCATGGGGTTCCTAAAAGGCGATGTGTTTGAAACGCTGCTGCTCATATATGTGGCCGTTTCGGTCATCACGTCGGCCTTTTTGATTGCCGCGAATGAGAAACGCAAGTGAACTTTTTGACTGGAATATTTTTTAGAGTTGTTTTTTTGAGTTATGTAATTAAGAGGTAATAAATGAACACAGAGCTTGGCCGCCTGGCGGTCATCATACCGGCATACAAACCTGAGAGCGTGCTTATAGGGCTTTCAGAAGAACTTATAACAAAAGGATTCCATGAAGTTATCATCGTCGACGACGGAAGCGGCAGCGAATATGCCGATATTTTCTCCGCGCTGAAAAAAATGGGCTGCCGCGTGCTTTCTCATACCGTCAACATGGGCAAGGGACGCGCGATCAAGACCGCGATCAACGATGTGCTGGTTCGCGGCGGTATCGACGGCGTGGTGACGGCGGACGCGGACGGGCAGCATCTGGTTCATGACATCGTGGGTGTGGGGCTTGAGCTTTTAAAACAGCCAAATACGATCATACTCGGCAAAAGGACGCTGCATGGAAAGATACCGTTTAAAAGCCGTTTTGGAAACACGATCACACGGGGCGTTTTTAATTTTGTCAGCGGCCAGAAAATACACGATACACAGACGGGCCTTCGGGGCATGCCGTACGCGGCGCTTAAAGATCTTTTATCGCTTTCGGGCGAGCGGTACGAATATGAAATGAATGTGCTTCTCGAGTCGTCCCATCTGAATCTTAAACTTAAAGAAGTTGAAATTGAGACCGTTTATATCAATAACAACTCGGGCTCTCATTTCAACCCGCTCAAAGATTCGTGGCGTATCTACCGGCTGATCATCATGTTCGGCGGATCGTCGGTGATCGCTTTTCTGATCGATTTTCTGTTATTTGCCCTGATCAAAACGATATTTCCAAGCGAAGGCATGCTCTGGCTGGCGGTGGTCGGCGCAAGGGTGGTCAGCTCGTTTATGAATTTTCTCATCAACCGCAACGTCATATTTGCGGGCAAAAACGGCAACGGCAATCTCAAGAGGCATATTATCGGTTACTATTTGCTGGTGGTCGTCATTATGGCGGCGAACTACGGGCTGCTCAGCCTGTTTACAAGCGCCGGCATCAACGTTTATCTCGCGAAGGTCATCACAGAGGTGATGTTGTTCTTCGTCAGTTTCCTTGCCCAGAAACGCATCGTGTTTAAATGATTTTTGGTTTTATAAACGGCGCATGCGTTGAAGAAAGGCGGCGCCGTTTTTATGTGTATTTCACCCTTTATGAAAACGCATGAGACGTGTTATAATGCGGTGAGGAGAGGAGAGAGGCTGATGGGCAAACTGTATGTCGCAAATGGCGACGATCCGCGGCACATGACGCGCCGGCTACTGGAGCTGATACAGCCCGAGGCCGGGCTGGAGAAAAGCGCCCTCATCGGTTTAAAGCCCAATCTCGTGGTGGCAAAAAGTCATCAGAGCGGCGCGACGACCAATCCCGCGGTCTGCGAGGCGGTCATCGAATACTTCTTTGAGCGAGGGTACACGAACCTTTTTATTATCGAAAGCGCGTGGCTTGCGGTCAGCACGAAAGACGCGTTCCGTGTATGCGGATACGAGGCTTTGGCAAAGAGACACGGCATTGAGCTCGTCGATGTCAAGAAAGACGAATATATCACGCGCGAATACGGCGGGCTGAAGATCGACATATCAAAGCGCGCGCTTGAAGCGGACTGCATCATCAACCTGCCGCTTATCAAGGGCCATTGCCAGACGCATGTGACGTGCGCACTGAAAAATCTGAAAGGGCTGATCCCGGACAGGGAAAAACGGCGGTTTCACGCGATGGGGCTGCATAAACCCATTGCGTATCTCAATAAAATGATACGTCCCGCGCTGACCATCGCGGATGGCATCTGTACCGACTCGGGTTTTGAGGAAGGCGGAAATCCGGTGCGCCGCAATACGATGGTGGCGGGCACCGACAGCGTGCTTGTCGACGCGTATGCGGCGGCGCTGCTCGGATACAGCGCCCGCAGCATCGGCTACATCAAAATCGCGGAAGAGATCGGCGTCGGCAGCGCGGATATGGATGGCGCGGACATCGGCTATATCGGCGGCACAGGGCCGGCGGTGCAGCATACGCGGTCTGTTGCGCTTGAGGCCGCGAAAGCACGCATCGATGCGCGCGAAGCCTGCAGCGCGTGCTACGGCAACCTGGTCAGCGCATTGATACAAATGGGTGACTGCGGTAATATCAGCGTGTGCGTGGGGCAGGGCTTTAAAGGAGAACACGGCGGTATCGGGTGCGGCAACTGCACGAGTGGCTTTGATTTCTGTATCAAAGGATGCCCGCCCGGTGCGGATATGATATTAGAGGAACTTGAAAAATTGAGGGGAGACATATGAAACGATTGACGATAGTGCTCGACGGCATCGCGGACAGGCCGCAGCAAATACTGGGCGGAAAAACACCGATGGAAGCGGCGGATACGCCTGCGCTTGACAGGCTTTTTAAGATATCAAAACCGGGGACGGTGCAGACGATACCGAAGGGTATGGAGATCGGCAGCGCGGTTGCAAACATGAGCCTGATGGGCTATGATCCGTCCCGGGTCTACAAAGGCAGGGCGGTCATCGAAGCAGCGGGCGCGGGTATACCCGTCAGGCAGGGCGATCTCTATGTGCGGTGCAACTTCGTGACGCTTGAGGGTGAGAGCTTTGATACAAGCGTGATGCAGAGCTACAGCGCGCACGACATCGAAACGGCGCTATCCCGGCCGCTTGTTGAAATGCTGAATAAAGAAGTTTTTCGTCCGCCGTTCAAGCTCATCAACACGGATACTTTCCGCAACATACTCGTCGTGGAAGGCATGGCCTCTGCCGCGGAGCAGCTGAAGTTTATGCCGCCTCATGACATGATCGGCGGCAACGTTGCGGATTTTACTAAGGGCGGCGGCATAATCGCCGACTATTTTGATATGATGAGAAAGGCGTACGAGGTGCTGAGGGAGGATAACGACAGCCGCGCGAACGCGATATGGTTCTGGGGCGCTTCATACGCGCCAAGCTTCGGCCCTGCGTCCGAAGAGCGGCGTGTCGTACTGGCTGAAACGACGCTGATGCGCGGTATCGCGGCGCTGTCGGGGGCGGATTGTATCACGACATGCGAAGAAAAAGGCTTCGCCGCATTTTTGGAAGAGAAAAAAGAAAACGCGGTTGCCGCTGTCAAAGAATACGAAGACGCGTACATACATATACAAAAGCTTGACGACCTGTCGCATGAACGGATGATCGCCGAGAAAAAGGCGGCGATAGAGGGCATCGACAGATATTTCATACAACCGTTTTTTGAGAAAATAGAAGCGCCGTACAGCGCCGTCATCGTATCCGACCACTACACGTTTTCGGACAGCGGCGGGCACGGCGGCGAACCGGCGCCGTTTATGCTATTGGGCCATGGGCAGGCGCGCCCGCCCGGGCGGTTTACGGAACAATGGTGCAGGGAATCGGGCAGTGTAATGACCGCACGCGGGCTTGTCAATGCGCTGCGCGGCAAAATTTAAAGCGGCAACCCCTGCGGAACGCCGATGGGACAGGTAAGGAGAAAGATCATGGGTTTTGAATTTTATACGGCATCAAGGATCGTTTTTGACAGGGGCGCGATCAAAAAGCTGCCAAAACTTTGCGCCGGACTCGGACGGCACTTTCTGATCGTGACGGGCGGCGGCTCGCTGAAAAGATCGGGTATTCTCGATGCGCTCATTAACGGATTGAAGAAAGAAGGGATCACGTGCACGTTGCATGGCGGTATCGTTGATGAACCGACGCCCGGGATCGTGGACGCGGCGGTCAAGTCAGGGCTTGACGCAGGTGTGGACGCGCTTATCGGCATCGGCGGCGGTAGCGTCATGGACACGGCCAAGGCCGCGGCAGGCGTGATCACCAACGGCGGCAGCGTGCGCGACTATCTTGAGGGCGTGGGCACGGGCGCGGTCATCGTCAATGATCCATTGCCGTTCGTTGCGGTGCCGACGACATCCGGCACGGGTACGGAAGTCACAAAAAACGCGGTGATCATGTCGAAAGAGGAAAGATTCAAAAAGAGCATCAGACACGAGAAGCTGATCGCGGATATCGCGCTGCTCGACCCGGAGCTGACGGTATCCGTACCGAAAAGCGTCACGGCGGCTTCCGGCATGGACGCGATATGCCAGCTGATCGAAAGCTTTACGGCCAGGCAGGCGAACGCGTTTTGCGACGCGATGTCGCTCTATCATACACCGCCCGCGGTTCATGCGCTCAAACAGGCGTATGACGACGGAGGTGATATCGATGCGAGGGAGACGATGGCACTCTCTGCGATGGTCAGCGGCATGTGCCTTGCTAACGCCGGGCTTGGCGCGGCGCCCGGCGTCAGCACGGGCCTTAGCGCGGTACTGGGCGTTGCGCACGGCATCGCCTGCGGCATGCTGCTGCCGCACGTCATGCGGTACAACTTAGAACACGGCGTTACAAAATACGCGGCGCTCTCGCGTGCCTATTTCGGCAGGGATTTTAAGGATGACATGAACGCGTCGCTTGCTTTCACGGAAGCGATCGAAGAGCTGTGCGCCTATCTTGGCCTGCCCGAAAAGCTTCGGGATTTCGGCGTGAGCGACGGTATGGCAGCCACGATCGCGAAAGCGTCGATGGGCTCGTCGATGAGCAAAAACCCCGTCGAAATACCGCTTGACGCATGCGAAGATTTTATCCGGTCGCTCATATAACGGCATGCGCGCGGCATATGCTTCTAACAGGGAGTGTGCGCGATGGAGGATATACTGACCGTCTACAGAATGCGGCGATATGACAGGCTTGAAACGCTGAGCGCCCATTTCGGCGTGCCTGTTTGCATGATCATGCGTGCAAACGCTTTTCGCAACGCCGAGGATATCATTTCATGCAAAGAGATCAAGATACCGAAGAAATGCTACTGCCTGAGATGCGCGGCCGACAAAATAACAACGGCCGGGGCGCGGTATGAGACGTATACCGTACAGCCGGAGGACACGATATATGGTATTGCGAAGCGCTGCGGCCTGACGATGCGCATCATACAAAAGGCGAACGGTATTGACGACGCAGCGATGATACGCGCGGGCGACAGGCTTTTGATACCTGCGATATCCGGCGAACGGTATTGTATCCGTGAAGGAGAGAGCCTTGAGGATATCGCGCTTGCCCGCAGCATATCCGTTGATAGCATCATGGAGAAGAACTTTATCGGGCCGGCCGAGGCTGTCCATGCCGGCATGCAGTTGATACTCGGCTGAGTTTATGCCGCGGTTTCGATAATACGACTATTTTTTTTGCAATTTATGATTGCATGCATGCTTTTTTTTATATACTGTGGTACAATAAATAAAAAAACGGGGAGGTCATGATGGATACTGGAACACTGGCGATCATTATGCTTGTCGCTTATCTTGCTGTGGGCATTGTATTTTGTTTTTTCGGGAACAGATGGCTGAAGGTAATCGTGGCGGTATACGGTTTTGTGGCCGGATATATGCTTGCGGGCGTGCTTGTCCCCATGCTTTTTTCGTCGCTCAGCGATACCGTGGTGCTGCTGATCAGCCTTGGAGTGGGTGTCGTCGGAGCGTTGCTGTTCGTATTCCTGATCTATGTCGGCATATTTTTTATCGGATTCGGCGGCGGCGTATTGCTGTCCCTTTTGCTCATTGACGTGTTCAATTTGAACCTGTTCGACTGGTATGTGTATATCCCTGTGCTTGTCATCAGCTGTATTTTTGGGTCTCTCACGCTGAACAGGCGGCGGATATTCATATCGATATTCACGTCGTTTATCGGTGCATCCGCGATTGCACAATTCATATATCAGGTGGCAGGCGGAATCAAGCCGGAAACGATGATGCTGTATTATGACCAGCAGGCAACATACAGCGCATATTCATCGCTGATATACATCATTTCTCTTGTGGTGCTGTTTTTTGCCGGCCTTGTGGTACAGCTCGCAGTAACGAGTAAGAAAAAAACATAAAACGGCAGGAAAGGGATGAACATGGATCTGTCATTAATATTGATGATCGGTGGTATCGCAGCCGCCGTAGTGGCGCTGGTATTCTGTTTTTTCGGGTACAGGTTTTCACGGCTGCTTTTGCCGATCTGCGGTGTGCTGCTGTTTGAGGGAGGCCAGTATATACTTATCTATGACATGCTGGAGCTGAATGAGCTCAGCACGTGGTTTTTCTTTTGCGGCAGCTGTGTCGCCATATACATACTGCTTTTCTTTTTTAAGAGAATCGCCGGATTTTTTACCGGGCTGATGGGCAGCGCGCTGTTTTTGCTGTATGCGGTCTATGCGCTTGATCTGCACGGAATCGTCTATGTGTACCCCGCATGTTTTACCATATGCGTTGTAGTCGGTCTCTTGACAGTGGTCTACAAGAGGGTCGGCGTGATCGTATCGACATCTCTGTTCGGCGCGTGCGTGGCGGTATATATCGGGCTATACCTGCAATTTGAGGGTATACATTCGCTGACCATGTACGATAATGTGCTTTTACCGCTTGAGCAGTACCTTTCCGCAAACGCGTATCTTATCGCCGGTGTGTCGCTTGGGCTTGCGGCTATCGGAATCCTGGTTCAGCTCTTTGTGACGGCACGCAGGCAGGTATTGTCCGGCGGGCATGACGAGGACAAGGGCCGGGTGCCCAGAAAAAGAAAAAAAACCGGCAACACAGAATATTTTGTGGAGAGCGGCGACACGGGTACAGGCGGTAAAACGCTGGGTTATTGGGACGACGGCGTATAAAGATATTTTTTCACATAAAAAAAAGAGCGTATCCAAGCGCTCTTTTTTACGCTATTTTATGCTGTGTTTTTCGACAAGCTGGGCATAAACGTTCTCTGGCAGAAAGGCGCATTTGCCGCTGCCCCAAAAAGCCACGTCGTCAATCGCGAGCCATCTGCTTTTTTGTCCGTATTTAAAGTCTGTGACGCAATTCGCGTTATGGGCTTTTGCTTTTGCGACAAGGTTGTTTTTGACGTCGTTCAGGTTTTTA
Source organism: Eubacteriales bacterium (assembly GCA_028711205.1). Lineage (GTDB taxonomy): Bacteria > Bacillota > Clostridia > Christensenellales > SZUA-584 > JAQTSP01. Next base: position 14,005 of record JAQTSP010000007.1, read on the forward strand.
AGCTGTGCACCGAACTTAAAACTTAAGTCGCATGTGATATCGCAGATAATACTTGCGTCGGGATGCGGCCCTTCAATAAAGACAATACCCGCGTATACCGTTGTATATGCCATGTTTACACATCTCTTTCCAGTACTGTGATGAACTCCTGCCGGGTGGTGCCAAAGCCCGGTATATCCGCCGTCGCGCAGGAGATGACACGCCAGCCCTGCTGCGCGTAGGCGTTGAGGGCCTGCTCCAGTGTCATGGGATTGAATTTTCCGGAAAACCACTTGTCTTTTTGTGTTAAAATCTTGTATTCTTTCATAATGATACCTCATTTCATATTATCTATATGACATCTGCGCGAAAAGCGGCACAGATATTATATGAACTGCCATCCGGCCTGAAAAAGCTGTAAGCGAGTAACAAATCAGTATATAATTGAAATTATTGTAACATTCGCACATCGATTTTACAAGCACACGAACCCGTATGAAGTATCAGGATGTGGTTACGTGCGGTAATTCGCGTTGATTTTAACGTAATCGACAGAAAAGTCGCATGTCCACATGATGTCGGACGCGCTGCCGTCCATAAAATCGAGCGTGTATGAAACTTCGCTCTGTTTCAGCGTGCGCAGAGCGGCGTCTTCGTCAAACGGCAGGCCGCCGCCGTTTTTGCATACCTGCACGTCGCCGATGAAAATATTCACTTTTTCAGGGTCGAACACGGCGCCCGAATATCCGGCGGCCGTCAAGAGACGTCCCCAGTTCGCGTCGTTGCCGAATGCCGCGGTCTTGCACAAAGGCGATTTCGCGATCGCGCTGGCGATCAAATGCGCGTCTTGCGGCGTCCTTGCGCCGCGTACGTCGATCATCAACAGCTTGGTCGCCCCCTCGCCGTCGGAAGCCAGCATCTTCGCAAGGCGGACGCAAACACTTGTCAGCGCGTCTAAAAACAGCGCATATCCGGCTGTTCCTTTGGCGATCTCATTGTTCTGTGCAAAACCGGACGAGAGCAGCAGCACCTTGTCGCATACGCTGGTGTCACCGTCGACAGAAATACGGTTATACGATTTGTCCGCCGCGGTTTTCAGTGCGGTTTGGAGCGCCTGAAGAGATATGTTGGCGTCGGTTGTCACGACCGAAATCATTGTCGCCATGTCGGGATGGATCATGCCGGAACCCTTGGCCATGCCGCCGATGCGGACCTCGATACCGTCTATCAGTACGCTTTCATGCGCCTGTTTGGGGACCGTGTCGGTCGTCATGATGGCGCGCGCCGCATCATGCCCGCCTTCGCGCGTAAGGGTGGCCATGTCAATGCCGGTTTTGACGCGGTCCAGCGGCAACGGTATGCCGATCACGCCTGTGGAACCCGTCAGCACGTCACAGGGCAGACATCCGAGCTTTTTTGCAGCCAGCTCCGCCATTTTGGCTGCATCTCTGTCGCCGCGGGCTGACAGGCACGCGTTGGCGTTGCCCGCATTGATGATCACGGCCTGCGCCCTGCCGTCTTCAAGGTGCTTTTGCGACAACAGAAGCGAGTGCCCTTTCACGATGTTTCGTGTAAAAATACCGGCTGCTTTTGCGACAACGTCGCATTTGATGAGAGCCAGATCAAGGCCGCCGTTTTTCTTAATTCCGGCTGCGACGCCGGCGGCAGTAAATCCTTTCGCGTATGTGACACCGCTGCAATTCTCCATGCTAAAATCACCTTTCTTTAAAGCCCCGGCAAGCTGAGGTTTTTCTTTGGGCCGTATCATAAAAACATTATATCACAAAACCGCTGGGATAGACTGTTTTGCATTTTGAAATATCAGCACGATTGGTATATAATACTATCGACTAAATGGGACAACAGAAGGAGACTGAATGCTGAATTTTAAATATCTGGAGCTTGAAGACAAGCCGGTCTTTGAAAAATATACGCTTTGCCACGGGTATCATAACCTCGAAGCGTCTTTCGCCAACATATTTTTGTGGCGCAAAGCATGGAATATTAAAATGGCGGCGGACGAATACACGATGTATTTGCTTCTCGATAACGGCAAGACCCGTTTTATGCTGGCGCCTTTTTTACTGGAATGTGAGATCAACTTCGGTGAACCGCTTAAAAAATGCGAAGAATATATGAGAAGTACGTTTGGCAGCGAATTACTTATCAAAGGCGTGACGCAGCGGGTGAAAGAAAGGATTGAGAAAGATTGCCCGCAGGAGTATGAGTTCATACCCGACAGGTCTAATTTTGAGTACGTCTATCTCGCAAAAGACCTGTGTGAGCTGGCGGGCAAGAAATACCACGCAAAGCGCAACCATATCAACAGGCTGATAAGCGCGCACAGCGTTGAATACCGCCGCTACAACGAAGAGTATTACGATGCGTGCATAGACCTGCAAAAAGCCTGGGCAAGCGGCAAGGACGATGACCCGGACGGATATCAAAATGAGCTTGTCGTGATCAAAGAAGCGCTGTCGAACCTTGACACTTTGGGCCTAAAATGCGGGCTGTTGTTTGTGAACGGCAATCTTGAGGCCTATTCGATCGGAGAAAAATTCGAGGATGATATGGCCATCATCCATATTGAAAAAGCGAATCCCGATATACAGGGAACGTATGCGATGATCAACAGAGAGTTCGTGAAAAACGAATGGTGCGGCGTGACGTATATCAACAGGGAAGAGGACATGGGGCTCGAGGGGCTGAGAAAAGCAAAGCTTTCTTACAACCCGGTATTTTTATTAGAGAAATATACCTGTATAAGGAGCAAGTGAGGGTGGACGTTCGGCTACTTGGTGAAAGCGAGATACCTTCGGCAAAAGCGCTCTGGAAAGAGGCGTTTGGCGATTCGGATGCGTTTATCGGCTGGTACTTTCAAAACAAGGTGCTGCCGGGGGCTTCAATAGGGCTGTTTGACGGTGGCCTTGTTTCGGTTGTTCATATGCTTCCGTACAAGCTGCGCATACAGGGCAGACCGTTTCAAACTGCGTTCATCGCGGGCGCGGCGACGTCAAAGCGGCGGCAGGGTGAAGGGCATATGCGCACGCTTCTTTTGGAAGCGCTTGCCCTGATGAAACAGCGGGGCATACTGATGACGCACCTGTATCCTTTCGACCACAGTTTTTACGAAAATTTCGGATGGGCTGCCTATTCATACGCGCATAAAATAAGCGCGACGGAAGCAAAAGGGCAGCGCGGCGCAAAGGTCATAGAGACAACGGACGCGCAGGAACTCAGTCCGCTGTATGAAAAGATGATGCGCAGTATGGACGGCTATGTGATCAGAGACGGCAGGGAATGGCGCTGGCGCCTTGAAGAGCTTGGCATCGACGGCGGTAAAGCGGCGGTTCTGATGAAAAACGATATGCCGGCGGCCTATACGCTTTACTATGCCGATAAAGGAAAGGCGGACGTGATCGAGACGGTGTTCTCGGATAAAGAGGATATTGAAACGCTGCTGGCCTATATACTGGGGCAGGGCGCTGGCCGGGCCGACTATTTTATCCCGGCGCAAAACAGCGGGACGAAATTTGGCATGGCGAGGATTGTTGACGCCGAGGCGCTACTGGCGGCATTTGGCGCAGAGGCGCTTTTGGCGCACGTCAGCCTCGTGGATGATTTTGCGAAATGGAACAATATTGGCGGCGGCGGCAAAGCGATGCATATCGGCGCATTGGCAAAAATCATTCATCAGGGCGTATTGGTAGACAAGCCTGGTGATGCTGCTGAGAAATATTTCCATGAAGGTTTTAAGCAAATATTTATCCGTCAAAACACTTGCATTTTTGAGACATATTAATTACAATGAGTTGTTATGTGGGGATTATTTGTTGGGATAGCCATTGGTATGCTGCAGGTGCTGGCAATGAGTAAAATAGGCGGCATGGTCCTTGGAGACAAGGCATCGGCGAAACTTCTGGGAAGCGTATTGTTTCTCGTCAAGATGGCCGCCATCATATTTATACTGTACCTGATATCGACTATCACACTCGCTCATTTGATATGGACGGCAGGCGGCATGGCTGTGGGGCTGATACTGGCTTCTGTATACGTGCTGAGACGGCGTCATAAAACGGACGGAGAGGACAGCGGCGATGGTGAATAACATCATGACACAATTTGGGGCATACGGGCTGGAGGCTGAATCATTTTCTATCACGCCGGATCCGGTCACTGTTTTTGGGCTGGAGATAAGCCCGACGATTCTCATTACCTGGGCCATTATGCTTGTCATCATACTGGCGGCCGTCATGATACGCCTGTTTGCGCTTCGAAAGTTTGAGACTGTTCCAAAAGGCATACAGAACGTACTCGAGATATTTGTGGAATATTGCGAGAAGTTTACGTCTTCGACTCTTGGCAAGCACGGGCCGGCCTTTGCCGCTTACATTTTCACAGTCGCGATCATGATATTTACAACAAGCCTCGTCGAATTGTTTGGCGTCAGGGCGCCGGCGACGGATCTCAATTTTACGATCGCGCTTGCGCTGATGTCGTTTGTGCTGATCAATGCGTTCGGCGTGTATTATTCCGGGTTTTTAGGCAGACTGCGCTGGTTTGTAAAACCCAAGGCGTTTATGCTGCCGGTGAACATTGTGACGCATGCGGTGATTCCCATATCACTGTCCTTTCGTCTTTTCGGGAACCTGTTTGCGGGCATGGTCGTGATGGACCTGCTGTACAGCGTGACATATCTGTCATTTGGCGTCCCCGCGTTATTGTCGATATACTTCAATCTGTTCCATGTGGGGATACAAACGTATATCTTTCTGGTTCTCACGCTTTCCTTTATGGAAGAGACGGTGGCGTACGGGTCAAAAAGATAATTATAATATTGAATCGGAGGTATTAGAATATGAATACAGCTCTCATTGCGATCGGTGTGGGCATAGCGGTTTTTACCGGTTTCGGCGCGGGTATCGGCATGGGTATTGCCACCAGCCGTGCGACAGAAGCCGTGGCTCGTCAGCCGGAAGCCAGCGGCAAGATTAACGCGATGCTGCTGATCGGCCTTGCTTTTGCGGAGACGACGGCTATATACGGGTTTGTTATCGCTATTCTCATGATAGGTAAGATCGTATAGACAGTGAATGGTGAAAAACAGACAGTAAACGGGGTGTTATTATGCTAGATATGTTGGGGTTATCTCCCCTGGAAATTGGCGTGCACGTTCTGAATGTGATCATTCTGTTCGTCGTGCTTAAGCTACTGCTTTACAAGCCGGTCTTGAAGTTCATGAAAAAACGCGAGAATGCGTTTGCGGATAAAGTGGATCAGCTTGACACGAGAGATAAAGAACTGATTCAGAAAAAGCAGCAGTACGAACAAATGATGGCTGCGGCGCACAACGAGGCTGCGGAGATCATCACAAAAAGCAATGAGATGGCGAGAGACCATGCAAGAGAGATACTCGATAACGCGAAAGAACACGCGAGGGATCTTGTGCTTCGGGCAAAGAAAGAGATAGAAGGCGAAAAGGTACAGGCGCGGCTCGATATGAAGACCGAGATCGCCGATATGGCCATTCAGATTGCCGAGAAAGTGCTTGAGCGTGAGGTGTCTTTGGACGACAACCGCAAGATCATCGACGAGTTCTTTGAGAGGGTGGGCTGATTTGGCTATTGAAGGAAAACTGAAATCCGCTGTAAAGCTTGACGAGCTGACCATTCAATCAATCAAAAAGCGGTTTGAGTCTTTGACAGGAAAAGAAATCGACTTTAAAGTTGAAGTCGAGCCGGAGCTTCTTGGCGGTTTCGTTGTCGTGCTCAACAACAAAGTATACGACAGGAGCATTCGCTCTCATTTAGGGAAGTTAAAGAACTTTATCATAGATTCGGAAGAAGGCCCTTACCGCGCGGACGCCTTTGAAGAAGGCGATTTTGACATCGATTTTAACTCCGAAGAATTCGGAGAAGCCACAAAAAAACGTATCAAAGAATATACCGGCGAGATCGACGTGACCGAGATCGGTTCGGTGACTTATTCCGGGGACGGCATCGTTCATGTCGAAGGCCTTGAGGGATGCAAATACGGAGAGCTCTTAGAGTTTGAAAACAACGCTTACGGTATCGTGATGAACCTCTCCAAAGAGAGTATCGGCGCCGTGCTTTTGAGCAATGCCATAGACGTTTCGGAAGGTTCGACGGTCAGGAACACGGGAACCGTCGTACAGGTTCCTGTCGGCGACCAGCTTTTGGGCCGGGTCATTAGCCCTCTCGGTGTGCCGCTTGACGGAAAAGGAAAGCTGCATGCGACAAAATACAGGACGATCGAATCGGAAGCGCCTCAGATTATCGACAGGCAGGGCGTTAAACAGCCGCTCGAAACGGGCATTATGTTTATCGACAGCATGATACCTATCGGCAAAGGCCAGAGGGAGCTGATCATCGGCGACCGGCAGACGGGCAAAACGGCGATTGCGATCGATACCATTTTGAACCAAAAGGGCAAAAATGTTTATTGCGTGTATGTGGCCATCGGACAAAAAGCGTCGACGATCGCGTCGATCATCAACACGCTCGACGAAGAAGGCGCGCTTGATTATACTTCCGTTGTCGCGTCGACGGCAAGCGATACCGCGTCGATGCAGTATATCGCGCCGTACGCCGGCTGCGCCGTGGCCGAAGAGTTTATGTATAACGGCAAAGACGCGCTGATCATATACGACGATCTGTCAAAGCACGCGGTGGCCTACAGGACAATGTCGCTGCTGCTCAGGCGTCCGCCGGGCCGCGAAGCGTATCCCGGAGACGTCTTTTATCTGCACTCGCGGCTGCTCGAGCGCGCGGCCAAGATGAACGATGTGCATGGCGGCGGGTCGATGACGGCGCTGCCGGTCATCGAGACGATGTCGGGCGATATATCGGCCTATATACCGACAAACGTGATCTCGATCACGGACGGACAGATATACCTTGAGTCAGAGCTTTTCAACGCGGGTATACGCCCCGGCGTCAATGTCGGCCTGTCGGTGTCGCGTGTCGGCGGCAGCGCGCAGACAAAGGCGATGAGAAAGGTCGCGGGAAGGCTTCGGCTTGACTTGGCGCAATACAGGGAGCTTGCGGTGTTTGCCCAGTTCGCCTCGGACCTTGACAAAAACACACGCGAAACGCTCGACCAGGGCGCGCGGCTGACGGAGTCGCTCAAGCAGCCGCAGTATTCGCCGCTGCCGATGGCAAGCCAGGTCATACTGCTGTACGTCGCCGTCAATAAATACTTAATCAAGCTGCCGATGGAGCACGTCAAAGCGTTCAATCAGGGGTACCTTGAATTCGTGGACATCAACTATCCGGACGTGCGCATTACCATCAACAAGACAGGCGATCTCTCGGACGACGCGATCTCCAAACTGCGAAAAGCGGCGGAGGATTATTTTATATCGTACTGCAAGACAAACAATATCGAGTTTGAGGAAGAGGAAAAAGCGTAATGGCCAGCATGGGAGATATCAAACACAGCATACGGTCGATATCCGAGACGGAACAGATCACGCGGGCGATGCACCTTATCTCCACATCGAAGATGAGAAAAGCGATCTCGCGCTACGATTCCAACCATGTGCATTTCGAGCGCGTGCAGTCAGCTCTGAAGGATATACTGGCGCACTCGCACGAGCTGAGTCATCCCTACATCGGCGAAAGCGAGCACGGGCGGGCGGCGTATGTCGTGATTGCGGCGGACAAGGGGCTTTGCGGCGGATACAACCACAATGTGCTGAATCTGGCTTATGACTATATGCAGCAGAGCGAAGAGCGGTATATACTGACAGTCGGTCAGGAGGCGCGCGCGTTTTTTGACCGCCGGGGATACATGGTCGACGTTGAGTTCCTTCATGTATCGCAGAACCCGTCGCTGTATAACGCACGGAATATTACTCAGGACATACTCGAACTTTATGACAACAACATCATGGACGAGGTGTATGTCGTATATACGCAGTTTGCCTCGGTCTTAAGACAGGAGCCAAAAGTATTGAAGCTGCTGCCTTTATCAGTGTCGAATTTCGAGAATGTCGATACGGGAACACAGTATTCGGCAGAGATGTACTATCACCCCTCGCCAAGAGAGGTGTTTGACATACTCGTACCGCAGTATATCATAGGCCTCGTGTACGGCTGCCTCGTGCAGTCTTTTGCCAGCGAGCACTGTGCACGAATGACGGCGATGGAAAACGCGACGAACAATGCGGAAGATATGATCGACGACCTGACAAAGAAATACAACAGGGCAAGGCAGTTTGCGATCACAAACGAAATTTCGGAGATCATAGGCGCGCTGGAAGCTTTATCATAGTTTATGGGAGAAAGATATGCCAGATTATAACATCGTCAATAAAGGAGAGCTGATACGCATCACCGGCCCTGTGCTGGACGTACAGTTCCCGGACGGATATATACCGGAAATATATAACGCTTTGGTCATCAAGCTGGCTGACAGAGAAGTCTGGCTTGAGGTGGCTATGCACATCGGAAAGGATACGGTGCGCTGTATTGCGCTTCACGCGACGGAAGGGCTGTCCTGCGGCCTGGCTGTTGTCAACACGGGCGATCGGATCAACATTCCTGTGGGCAAGGCGGTGCTTGGACGCGTGATCAACGTGATCGGCCAGCCGATAGACGGCAAAGGGCCGATCAACGCGGAAGAGCGTCTGCCGATACACAGAGACCCGCCGAAGTTCTCCGAACAGAATCCGGCGACGGAGATATTTGAGACGGGCATTAAAGTTATCGACCTGCTTGCGCCGTACGCCAGAGGCGGGAAAATTGGTTTGTTCGGCGGCGCGGGCGTGGGGAAGACCGTGCTCATATTGGAGCTGATACGAAACATTGCGATTGAGTACGGCGGGTATTCCGTTTTTGCCGGTGTTGGTGAGCGCAGCCGCGAAGGTAACGAACTGATTGATGATATGAACGAATCAGGCGTTATCGAGAAGACGTGCCTGGCGTTTGGGCAGATGAACGAGCCGCCGGGCTCAAGGATGCGCGTAGCGCTGACCGGCCTGACAATGGCGGAGTATCTCAGAGACGAAGAGCACCAGGACGTACTTTTATTCATCGACAACATATTCCGGTTTATACAGGCGGGCTCGGAGGTCTCCGCGTTGCTCGGGCGCATACCCTCGGCGGTGGGCTACCAGCCGACGCTGGCGAACGAGCTGGGGTCTCTCGAAGAGCGTATCACATCGACAAAGAGCGGGTCGATCACGTCCGTTCAGGCGATATATGTGCCCGCGGACGACCTGACAGACCCGGCGCCCGCGACCACGTTCACGCATCTTGACGCGACGACGGTGCTGTCCCGGCAAATCGCCGAGCTTGGCATTTACCCCGCGATCAATCCGCTCGAGTCGACGTCGCGGATACTCGACCCGCGAATCGTTGGTGAAGTTCACTATAACGTTGCGCGGCGTGTCCAGGAAGTGCTGCAGCGCTATAAAGAGCTGCAGGATATCATCGCGATTTTGGGCATGGAAGAGCTCTCGGATGCCGACAAAACGATCGTTTACAGGGCGAGGAAGATACAGCGTTTCCTGTCACAGCCGATGTCGGTCGCGGAGATATTCTCGGGGATACCCGGAAAATATGTGCCGCTTGAAAGCACGATCGAGAGCTTTAAAGCGATCGTCGACGGAGAAGTGGACGATATCCCCGAAGGCGCATTCTTTATGGCGGGGGATATCGAGGACGTCAAAGAAAAAGCGAAAAAGAAGTAAAGGGTGATATTATGCCTGGCAAATACACGCTGGAGATCATTACTCCCGAGAGGATATTCTTTCACGGCGAAGTCGAGAGCGTCATCATACCGACGCCTGACGGGTATATGAGTATACAGAAAATGCACGAGCCCATGGTATCGGCCATTTCAGTCGGGGATATGAAACTCTATACCGACGGCGAATGGAGAGAGTGCACGACGTCAGCCGGTTTTGTCGAGGTGCGCCCTGACGAGACGATCATCTTTTCGCAGGCCGTTGAATGGCCGGAAGAGATCGACATCAAACGCGCGCAGGAAGCAAGAGAGCGCGCCGAAGAGCGGCTGCGCCAGAAAAAAAGCTATCAGGAATACATGCAGAACCAGATCGCGCTGGCACGTGCCATGGTGCGGCTTCGTGTCGGACGGAGAAACCGGAATATGGATTAGAGAGATTTTTGACAACGCTGCAACATTTGCGGCGTTTGTTTATTTATATGATATTTTTTAGGAGCAACAACGTGACTGAACTGATACTAATGCGGCACGGGCAAACAGACGCGAATTCGCGGGGCATATACTGCGGGAGTACGGATATGCCGCTGACGGACGCGGGCAGGAAAGGCGTGGCGGATACGGCACGGCACCTGCCGAAGTTTAATCATGTCTTCTCCAGCGATATGCAGCGCGCGAGGCAGACAGCGGATATCGTTGCGCCAAACGCCGCGATTGAATATCTTCCGGCGCTGAGAGAGACGGATTTCGGCGATTTTGAGGGATTAACCGCAAACGAGATACAAACGCGTATGCCCGGTGCGTGGCAAAGCTTTGTTAGCGATCATTCGAATTTCACCTTTCCTAACGGCGACAACGTCACGGCATATGCGAAAAGCGCGGCCGGCACCGCGAAGCGGATCGCCGCCACTCACGATGACGAAAGCGTACTGATCGTCACGCACAAGGGGTTCATACTT
>JAQTSP010000164.1 GCA_028711205.1 Eubacteriales bacterium
CGCCTCTTTTACGGGCACGCCTTTGGCCACAGCGTGTCCGTGACCCCTGTGTGTGCTTGAAACGATATCTTCAGTCCCCAGGTTGGCGCACGCTCCGGCGGCAACCGCTTCTTCACCATGATACAAATGAACAAATCCGGGTATCTCTCCCGATTTATACGTCGCGCTGGCCTCTTCTTCAAATCTTCTCAGCTTATACATCATTTCATACAGGTATAAGAGTTTTTCCGGTGTTCTTTCAAGTTTTGCCATCAAGTATCCCCTCCTAAATCGCGCAATCTATCATTATTTTTATTTTCTTTTCATTATCCGTTTTCAGATTATTCAGCACATCCGGCACATCAGAAAGCCTGCACCGGCCTGTAATCAACGGTTTCAGGTTCAACCGGCCGGATGCCATCAGCCTCAGCGCAGGCATATTCATGCCTCTGTTCCCGGGCACAGGCAATATGCTCACATCTTTAAATACAGCCGTATCAATATCCAAGTTCACATTCTTCTCAAAAAATGATACGACAGATATCCTGGCGCTGTTGGCGACGATTTCAAATGAATCTTTCATCAGCATTTCAGACCCGGAAGCTTCGATAACCGCATCGGCGCCTTCTCCTTTAAATATGTCGTGCGCCATCCCGGCCATGTCCTGCCTTGCCGTATTGACCGTATAATCGACGCCCATTTCTTTGGCCAGTTTGAGCTTGAAATCTTTTCTACCTGTTATCATCACTTTTGCCGCACCCGAGAGCTTTGCCAGCAGCGCAGCCGAAATACCAATCGGCCCTGTACCGTGTACCACGACATTATCGCCAAGGCCGACCCTCGCCTGTACGACCGCCAGCATCGCCGTTGCCGCCGGTTCCAGCAGAGCGCCGCTGTCAAAATCGACATTATCAGGGAGCTTAAACAGATGCCTTGCAGGAAACAATATATACTCCGCATACGCGCCGTCCCATGTCATTGTCGTCCCGACATTTTTCTTCGTTTTGCAGTTGATGTAATTGCCGGTCAGGCATGCGTAGCAGTTCCCGCATGATACACATGTATCTCCGGCGACTCTGTCACCTTTTTGTACATGCGTGACCCCTGGCCCGGTTTCTGCCACCTCGCCCGACCATTCGTGCCCCATCGTGATCGGATAATCGACCATGCCGCTGAACGCGCCGTTCAAAATAGCATAGTCCGTTCCGCATATGCCGCAGCATTCCACCTTGACAAGCGCCTGCCCATAACCCGGCGCAGGCAAATCCATGTCAACAACGCGGATATCGTTTTTCCCAAACAGCCTGACCGCTTTCATCTATCTCTGCACCCTTCCTGAAGCGTCGCCTTCCTTTAATTTGTTGACTTCCGCGACAGATACCCTGTTTAAGTCGCCGGAAATGGAATGCTTTAAACAGCTCGCCGCGGCCGCAAATTCCAATGCATCCGATTGATTGTCATACGTGTTCAGGCCATAAATCAGCCCGGCGGCAAATGCATCTCCGCCGCCAACTCTGTCTATGATGTCACGTATCTCGTACCGCCTGCTGTGAATAAACCCTGTTCGGTCGTTCATGCAGGCCGACCAGCCGTTGGCATCCGCCGATATGCTCTCTCTCAGCGTGATCGCCATCACCTTCAACCCGGGATACGCATCCAATACCTTATCCGAAAGCGCCTTATATTTGTCGATGTCCAGGCTGCCTTCCCCGACCGCGAAATCCGCCTTTATCCCGAGAGATTTTTGACAGTCTTCTTCATTCGCAATGCCGATATCAACATACCTTACCAGCTCAGGCATGACCTCTGTGGCCGCCTTTCCGTATTTCCAAAGCTTTCCCCGATAATTAAAGTCGCAGGATACCTTGAGGCCCTTCGCCTTGGCCGCTTTAACCGCCTCGAGGCTCAGCGTTCTCGCGCTGTCCGAAATCGCCGGCGTAATGCCGGTAATATGAAACCAACCGGCACCGTCAAATACGTGCTCCCAGTCGATATCGCCTGATTGGGCCAGCGCGATCGCCGAACCGGCTCTGTCATATACGACATTGGAGGGACGCTGGTTAGCACCCGTTTCAAGAAAGTATATGCCCATTCTGCCTTCGCCTCTGACGATATTTCGCGTATCGAGACCAAATTTTCTCAGTTCCTTTATGCATTCATCGCCAACCAAATTATCAGGCAGCACGGTCACAAAAGCGGCATCCATCCCGAAATTCGCCAGCGATACGGCCACGTTTGCTTCACCGCCGCCAAACGTGGCTTCCAGCACGGGACTCTGGAACAGCCTCTCATGGCCGGGGCTTTTTAAACGCAGCATGATCTCTCCGAATGTAACAATCTTTTTCATAGCGGCGCCTCTATTTCTGCAGCAGGTGGATTGCAAATCCGCCAAACTCGTCTTTCAGATAAACAGCCGCCGGACGCTTGCCCTGCGGGCCTTTTCTCGTACTCCAGTCAACAGCAAACCCTTTTTCGGACAGGTAATACACGGCTCTTTCGATACTGTTCGTCCTGATCGCGATATGCCCCATATTGCCCGGCCCCTTTTCCTTGTTGACCTCAATGCCCATACCGGCAAAATTTGAACTGCTGCCCTCCTTTGGTACGAACCCAAACGCCTCTGCAAACTGTTTTGTCACTTTCAAAGAATTTTCGGCCGTGTCCTGGTTAATGCCGATATGCGCCAGCTCAAACCCAAGCAAAATATTGATAGATTCCACCACATTTTTGGTTATTGCATCGAAACGGCCCGCCTTAATATATTCTGTTTTGCACAGCCAACCTCCGCCTGCCGCGTGTATGAATTCTTTGTCGGCATAATCGGCCAGATTGGCTGTGCTGATTCCGCCTGTCGGTATAAACCTGACCATTCCATATGGCCCGTGCAGCGCTTTGCACCCATCGATCCCGCCGTACACATTTGCCGGAAAAAACTTGAGAATATTAAGCCCGAACGATTGCGCATGTTCAATCTCGGTCGGTGTGACACATCCCGGCGTGACAGCGATGCCGTTATCGATACACCACTTAACCAGCCCGTCGTTGAATCCGGGCGATACGATAAACTCCGCACCCGCTTCAACCGCCTGTATTGCCGATTCCACATTGAGCACGGTGCCCGCACCCAGCAGGATTTCCGGATAGGCTTGTTTTATTTTTCGTATCGACGGAATACCCGCCGCTGTCCTCAGCGTAATCTCCATTATCGGCAACCCGCCGTCCATCATGGCTTTTGCCGCATCAAGCGCATCATCTTCATTTTCGATCACCACAACGGGTACAAGCCCCATCTGGCCGATCTTTTCCATGACGTTGCTCATCATACCTCTCCTTTATACCTTGTTGAGCGGAAAATCCGGTTTTCCGCCCTCCAACACAGCCTTCGCGGCCAGCGCCACTTTGGTTTTCAGCTCGACAACACCCTCTACCGTATTAAATGCCGTATGATCGGTCAAAACGCAGTTATCCAGGCGGCACAGCGGATGATCTTGGCCAAGCGGTTCAGAGCAATGGGTATCAAGCCCTGCCATCGCAATTTTGTTATTTTCAAGCGCGGCAATCAGCGCCGCTTCATCCACCAGCGGCCCTCTCGACGTATTGATGAGGTACGCCGTATCCTTCATCATGCTGAACGCATCTGCGTCAATAATACCCTTCGTTTCTTTCGTGACAGGCAGATGCAATGATATGATATCGCCTTGTTTCAATGCATCCTCAAGCGATACCTTTCTGACGCCCAGTGCCGTCATGGCCGGCTCATCGACGTATGGATCATACGCGATCACTTCTTTGAGACCAAAGCCCGACAGCTTCCTTGCCACACACCTGGCGATTCTGCCAAAACCAATCAGCGTCAGTCTCTTCCCGCACAGCCTGAACATGTTGGGCGCATTGATATTCCATGCGCCGTCTCGCACCATGCGGTCCTTCAGCGCCGTTCTTCTCAGACAGGCGAATATATGCGCGGCCGTCATATCCGACACATCTTCAATGCAGTAATCGGGAACATGGGATGCGATGATGCCGTACCGGCTGCACGCATCCACATCAAGATTGTCATAGCCCACACCATAGCGAACGATCACCCTGCATCTTCTGAGCCCGGCGATGGCCCTGGCCGTCATCGGCGCCATGTCCAGCAGCACTGCATCCGCATCGGCACACTTTTTGATGATCTCGTCCTCGTTTTTACAGCTTTCGACGATCACCTCCACGCCAATTTTACCCAGTATGTTTTTTTCAATATCGTAATTCTTGTGCCTGTTGTCCGTCACGACCGCTTTCAATTCCGGCATATGATTCTCCTTTAATGCATTTAAAAACTACAGCGCGGTTAAAACCTCTTCCATAATACAGAGGCTCTCTTCCACTTCACTGTCCGTGATAACAAGCGGCGGCGCAACGCGGATGACATTCCCGTAAATACCGACGATGCCCACAAGCAGCCCCTTGTTTGCACATTCCAGCACGATCTTCTTGCACAGTTCGGGCGCAGGTGACTTCCCCTCCTTGTCCTCCACGATTTCGATGCCTATGACCAGCCCCCTGCCCCTCACATCACCAACATGAGTAGCCTTTTGCATGGCCTTCATTAAACGATCCAGCATCACTTCGCCCACTTTTCTTGACCGCTCGATAAGTTTTTCTTTCTTAAGAACGTCCAGCACTGCAATGGTGGCCGCGCAGGCTATCGGATTGCCCCCGGCCGTGCTGGAAAGCTCTCCCCGGCCGAGACACGACATGATATCCGACGTTGCCACGAGCGCGGACTGCGCAATACCACTGCCGATCCCTTTCCCCGCACAGGCGATATCGGGCGTCAGCCCTTCCCATTCCATGAACCACATCTTGCCGCCGCGGCCGAAAGCCGACTGTACTTCATCAAGCGCAAACAATATGCCCTTTTCCCTGATCCACTTTTCGAGACTTTTCATCCAGCCTTCGGGCGGGAATATAAAGCCGCCTGTTCCAAGATACGGTTCCGTAATGAGGCCTGCGATTTCTCCGCAGGAATTCGTTCTGACAACGTCATCCAGAAACTCAAGGCAAAGATGATGGCAGCTTTCCGGCTTCATACGAAACGGGCATCGATAGCAGTATGGGAAAGGCGACCGGATAATGCCCGGCATCGTCGGACCAAATTTTTTCTTGACCTTTGACAAGCCGCCGGCACTCGCAGAAGAATACAGCCTGCCGTGAAATCCCCCGTAAAAACTGATGATCTCGTGCATACCCGTTTTTCTCTTCATAATACGCATCATCGCGTCGGTCGCTTCTCCGCCCGTCGTCAGGAAGAAACATGTATCCAAATGCTTCGGCGTGCTGGCAATCAGCCCTTCCGCAGCACGTACGCGGTATTCTGTCGGATATTCGTAACAATTCAATATTTTCGAAGTGGATTCAGCCAGTTTTTCCACCAGCTTCGGATGACAATGGCCGATATTCGTTACCAAAACGCCGGATGTCCAATCGATAAACTTGTTATCGTCCGCATCATATATGATCGCGCCGCGTCCGCGGTCAACCGCGATTGGCGCCTGAAAGCCCGTCGTTTTCGCCTCTG